>JASLCA010000130.1 GCA_030146225.1 Sphingobacterium sp.
TGCTTAAAAGCATAAAATCGTTCAGCATAGACGGAAGATTTCGTATCCTCCGCGCGTTTAAATTGATCGTACTTTGCGACCGAGGTAAAAGGAGAGCCATAATACTGTAGCGTAAAGTCAGGGGTCAGATTAACCTGTAAGTTTAAAGTCACGCCGTAGGTCTCTTGATCCATCCGGCCCATAATATAGGTTTTAGCTGTCGTGTTGGCATTTGTTGGACTCACTTGACTTACGTACTGTAGGTTGTCCTTATTCCAAGCATAGTTGAATTGCCCTGTGAGACGTACATGATTCCCGAGTCTAAAGACCATACTCGGACGGATCTCGTTGTAACTTGTCTCCTCATCGAAATAATGCCGACCATTATAATCCAGCTTAAGCACCACCCGCTTAGCCCTATCTGTACTCAAGGCCACATTACTTTCCACATTGGCATTATACCTAATATCAGGTCCTCCCCTTAAGCGTCTACTATCGATGGTATTCCAGCTAAAGGTTTCCTTAATATCCATTTCAAATCTATTCTTAATGCTTAAGCTACGCCAGCGAATAGCCACATCATTATTCATTGCCACACCAGCATAGTTCCATATATTCTTCTGTGTTAGATTTATACCCGCAAAGCGAAAAGCCCCCCAGGGATCCGTTCTTCTATAGGCTAGCTCCGACTCATTCGATTTAAAGTCCGATTGCCGCATATAGCCCACATCATTTAGATCAAAGCCCGGAGAAGCCCAGCTAAAGGTCTGCGAATAATTCCATTGGGCATTCCCTTTTTTCCCAGCCTTAATATAGCCACTGCTGCCCTGCAAGGGTTGATCATTGCCGGCTAGATTCAGGTAATCCGTACCCGAAGCGCGTTGGTAATAATGTGTTGCATTCAGCTTGGTATTCAGGATCGCCTGCTCGGAACCATGTAAGGTACTAAACATCCCCTTAGCATCAATATAGTATAGCCGCTTGGCGAAATACTGCGTAAAGTCAATCCCCGTCGTAAAGGCATTGGCAATCATAGATTCGCGTAAATGGGGCTTAGCCAGATTTCGATTAACCGAGGTTAGCATCCCCCCGAGCAGGGTGTTCCCTTCCCAATTCTTCTGCACGCGGGCAACTGTATAGTTGGTTAGCGGCTCCGTCTGTTCCCTATCAAATACCCCATTGCGCATTACTTTGGAAGAGGTTTCGGCAGTCACACTTTCTAGAAAACCTACCGTGACCCCTTTGCGATTTGTTCCGGTCAACTTTAAAGCCCCGAGTATAGGCACATGTCGTTGGGTACTCGAAAAATTATCAATATTGTCAATATCCACAGGCTTATAGGATGGCATAGCACCTATCCTTCGGGAATAAAACATCATCCCGCCCTCATTGTTATCAAACTCCAATATATGCTTCCCTTCTAGGAAAAAAGGTCTTTTCTCATCATAAAAAACTTCATAAGCAGAGAGGTTCATCACCGATGGATCCAGCTCCACCTGTCCATAATCTGGATTAATGGTAAGATCTAAGGTAAAGTCATTTAAAGCAATTTTGGCATCAAGTCCCAGACTCTTCTCCCAGCTACTCCCCTTTTGAAAGGGACTGTTGGGAATCTTAGGCTCCCGCACAAACTTGCCCGAAGCATAGGGCAGGAACTCAATACCTCTCGGCTTTGGGAGGTCTTTCATGCCATGCATCTCCCCAAAGGAGAATACATGCCCATTATTTTTGATTGGAATAATACTCCAGTTTTGTACTTCATTGTTACGCCGAATAATCCGCCGAACATGCAGTCCCCATACCCCATCCGCATGTTGTTGATTGTAGCGCAGCTGACTAAAAGGAATCCGAAGTTCAGCTGTCCATGAAGAGTCGGCCATATTAATATGCGTACGCCCTTCCCAGACGGCATTCCAGCTCAGGTTGACCGAGAGCTTGTCAGTCACCGTAAGATCTGTCTTATTTCCCCCTAAATTGATATTAAACTCGGGCGCAACCCGATAGTCATGGTAGGTATCAAAGGCAATACTAATTAAATCGCCATTGCTATTATCATCTCGATTTCCAATAAAGGCATTCATGGTTTCAGGATGCTCATCCTTACAGTACACGCCTACATAAATGCTTTCATGATCATAAAATATCTTTACCCGAGTCCAAGAAGCTGAAAAGGCTCTTTCAAAAGGGATCACCTGCGAAAACTTCTCCGACCACTCGCCCAATTCCTGCCAGATGCCTTCATCCAACTTGCCATCAATTTTTGGCTGTACGCCCGATAGCCTCGTAATATTGTAGGCACGTTTATAGGCATTTTCAAAGCTAACGACTTCTTTTCTTTCATCTTGCGCATGCACATGGCTATACAAAAACAGAAAAAACAGTAAATATGAATACTTCATAATGGGGTTTAGGGCTTGACTATAGGTGTAGGTTTATTGTGAAGTAAAAATATTAAATTTATCGCAATAATCGTCAAGTAATAAGCAATAAGCATGGCTATTTAACCCGATAACAATATTGTTACCTACTGATCTCTACAGTTGTAGCCACTAGCATATGCTCCCTAGCTGGAGTAGTACAAGTCAATACGCTTGGCATTCAGAAATATAAAAGTGCAAAAAAATGCCCTAAGGCAATTAGGGCATGCTAGCTAATGTAGGATTAAGCTTTTCGCAGGCTGCGTCTAGCGGAGTCAGCAGCGATAAGCAGGCCTGCAGCCAGCATAATGACATCCTTAAGCACTAACCTGCCTGCGCCAGAGAGGTACGGAAAGCCATGCTGTGGCGTAGGATAATCCCCGCCCAAATTGGGTACATATACCTCTGGCGTAGTTATCAAAAAGGAGAGCGTGACCAGCGACATAACTACCGTAAGCAGACCGCCGATAAAGCCAATCTTTGGAAACCAAATGCCTAAAAGTACCAATATACCAAATACCACAATTACGGTACCCAAGGCATAGGAAAACAGATAAGTTCCATTGCTCGTATGCCAGTCTATATGCTTTTGCACGACCTTACCTTCAGGATTTTTATAAAGATTGTATGCCTTTACGGTCTTTCCCTGATCATTGCTAATCAGTTCGTTCGAATGCGAATAGAAAAAGCTCATAAAAGGACTATTGCTGACAAAAGGTACAATGCCATCCGCCTCATATTGAAAAGCCTTTAATCCCCCTATCCATACCATGACAATACAGATTGAGATGCGTATAAAATTGATAAACAGAGACTGCGCCGATGCAAAGGTTTCTAAAAGTGTTTTCATGCTTGCTATATGTTATAGCACAAAATTACCGCAAAGCCAGCTCCTAAAGAATGGACAAAAAGGGAAATCAACTAGACTTTATGGCAACTATAGAAATCCCAACCTGCTCCCGAAACTGTTTTGGGGAGCAGCCTACCTCCTTCTTAAAGTAGCGACTAAAGTAAAATTCATCCTCAAATCTCAACAAAGCGGCCACCTCCTTCACGGGCTTGTACGTAAGATGCAACTGCTTCTTGGCTTCCAAGACAATACGCTCCTGTATAAGCTTTGTAGGAGACTTCCCAAAGTGTTTCTTGATTTTCTTACTAAAGGCGTCCACGGTCAAACCAAACTTGCCCGCATAAAAATCCACCTCTTTACTTGCTAAGAAGTTAGCCTCTAATAACGCTTGAAACTTGGCTACGGTATCCAAGTCTGACAACGCTTCCGTTGAAATATGTACCGCCAATTGCTTCTCCCTGCTACATAAGGCTAGTATTAATTGCAGGTACGAGCGCTGCACTGCGACATCTACTGCTGCATGGCTCCCCTGTATAAGCTCCATTCGCCTGGTAATTGCCAGCACTTCCTGAAAGACCCGCTCCTCTACCGCCACAAAGGGCTGTTGATAAATATTATTAAACAGAACCCCATTACAGGCAACCTCTTTACGATGATAGGCTATACAATAAAAATCCCCATGAAAACGCAGTGCCTGCATCCCCTCTTGCTGCTTGGCTGCAAGCTGGAAATACTGATAAGGTGATAAAAACACAAAGCTATTTGCTGGGCAGCTATAGGCGGTAAAGTCTACAGCGAAGTCCATAGCTACATCTGCAACTAGCATATAATAAAATGGCTCTTTAATGCCCTTTATAAGGTTTAGATTATCCTTGTATGCAATCTGACAGCCTGTTTCATCCATAATCTATAGTACATATTAAGGTCTTAAATATAGGAATTATTAGCTTAAGAGCTTTCGAAATTCAAAAGCTAATAATTGTAAAAAAACAATATACGCATTGTTCAACTCCTTAAAAATACGGATATTAGGGATATCAAATGAACCAATATAAGCCTATGGAAAACAGAAGAGATTTTATTAAGAAAGCTGGCATGCTGGCGGGTACTTTTGGTGTATTTAGCAGCTTACCAAAAGCGATCCAAGCAGCTATTGCTATAAATCCAGCTGAGGGTTCCAGCTATATGGATGCCGAGCATATTGTAATGTTGATGCAGGAAAACAGGTCTTTTGACCACAGCTTTGGGAGCCTACGCGGTGTGAGAGGCTTTAACGACAGTAGAGCCGTCGTACTTCCTGATAAACGCCCAGTATGGCTACAGTCCTACAGCAATGGAGATACCTACCTGCCCTTCCGATTGGACATCAAAAATTCTAAAGCTGCCTGGACAAGGGATCTTCCTCACTCCTGGGAAAATCAAATCGGGGCTTGGAATGGCGGGGCTTTTAATAAATGGTTGGATTGGAAACGTTCTGGCAATAAGGAATACAGTCAGCTTCCCTTAACCTTAGGATATTATAAGCGGGAAGATATCCCCTTCTATTATGCCTTTGCGGATGCCTTTACCATCTGCGATCAGCACTTCTGCTCTTCGATCACGGGTACCACCACCAATCGACATTTCTTTTGGACGGGGACTTGCGTGCCTGAAAAAGGTGCAAAACCGCTCGTTCGGAACTCCGACACTTACTTCAATCGCCTAGCCCACTGGAAAACCTTTCCAGAAAGATTGGAAGCAGCAAACATCTCTTGGAAGGTATATCAGAATGAAATAAGCTTACAAAATGAATTATCAGGGCCTGCCGAAAGCTTGCTAGGCAACTTTACGGACAACAACCTGGAATGGTTTGAACAATATCAGGTACGCTTCAAGAAAAGCCATATAGACTTCTACAGCAAGCGGATAGGCGAATTGCCGCAAGAGATACTAAAGCTAGAAGAAGAGCTAGCGCAAAAGCATGACCAGAAGCTGCAACAGAAATTGCAGCAGAAAAGACAGCAATTAGAAAGCTTCCAACAGGAATACCAGCAATACAATAAAGAGCGATTTGAGCAAATCCCCAGCTTTAATAAAGCCCTCCATCAACGTGCATTCCAAACCAATGAAAATGATCCCAATTACCATAAGGTTATCGAGGTAGAAGTTGATAAGGAAACCATAACTGTACCCCAAGGGGATATCTTTTATCAGTTTCGGCAGGATGTTAAGAACAAGCAATTGCCCACCGTGTCTTGGCTGGTGGCACCGCAGCAATTTTCAGACCATCCAAGCGCCCCTATGTATGGGGCATGGTATGTTTCCGAACTTTTAAATATCTTAACTGAAGATCCAGAAGTGTGGAAAAAAACCATCTTTATCCTAAACTACGATGAGAATGATGGCTATTTCGATCATATCCCACCCTATGTTGCACCTAAGCCCGGTGACGTCAGTACTGGTAGTTGCTCCCCGGGGCTAGACTACAGCAGTGAGTATGTAACCAAGGCGCAAGAGCTGGCTTATGGCATTGAAGAACGCTATGCTACGGAAGGTCCGGTAGGCCTAGGCTACCGCGTCCCCTTAATAATTGCCTCCCCATGGAGCCGAGGCGGCTGGGTCAATTCAGAACTATGCGACATAACCTCTACCATCCAATTTATGGAGCATTTCCTGTCCAAGAAATTTGGTAAAAACATTGTAGAGGATAATATCAGTAGTTGGCGTCGGGCAATAACAGGGGATTTAACATCGGTATTCAGAAGGTATGATAAAGCGCATAACGACTTGCCCACATTCCTAGATCGGAATACCCAGATTGCTCAAATCAACAGCGCAAAGGATAAAAAAGCCCCAGATGGCTTTAAGAAGTTAACAGCTGCCGAGATAGAGGCTTTTAAAAGTGGCGGGAAAATCCCCGGATTCCCTCAGCAAGAGTCTGGCAGCAAGCCCTCCAATGCACTGGGCTATGAACTCCATGTCACAGAAGAATGGCAAGGCAATCAACTTCAGCTACGTTTTGAAAGTGCTGACAGGATTTTTGGAAAGAAAGCATTGGGGGGAGCCTTTAATGTATACGCCTATGGTTATAAACCGCAACGGGCTACTTGGTCATTTGCAAGCGCTGCGGGCAAGTCCGTACAGCATACTTGGAACCTAGCAGATTTTGAAGAGGAATCCTACTGCTTAGCGGTTCATGGTCCCAATGGCTTCTATCGCTTCTTGCAAGGTTATAGTACAGACCAGCAGCTACAGATTAAGCCTGTCCTAAATCCGAAAAGGGAGCAAATAAGTTTTATATGTTCAAATCAGGGCGAGAAGGACTTAGAATTGGACTTGATCGACAACTACAATAAGGATAAGCAAAAAACCTTGATCTTAAAGGCAGGTCAAGAAAAGACCCTTACATTCGCCTTAAAGGCACAGCAACGCTGGTATGACATACGTTTTGTCCTATTGGAGGGCGGGAACTTTACCCGACACTATGCAGGAAGGTTAGAAAATGGCAAACACGGCATTACCGACCCGCTTATGGGATAGGCATAGGCTAAAAAAACAGCTCCCATAAGTGCACAGCGCATTTTGGGAGCATTTTAAGAATTAGCACCTGCCTCTACTTTTGCACTAACAGCCTGCTCTTCCGTTTTAGCGATATTTCCCTAGGTATTTGCAGCTTACTCTTCCGTACTGCCTCCTGCCAATGCACCTGCCTCTACCTCTACTTCCGCACTAACAGCCTGCGCTTCCACATTGGCGGCTTCGCCTTTTTCGGCCAATACTTCAGCTCCCCATGCATTTAATGACCATAACACTTCCACCAATTTCTCACCTATTCCTGTCAAGGAATACTCCACCCGCGGAGGTAGCTCATTGAAGCTTATTTTAGACAATATACCCGCAGCCTCCAACTCCTTTAGTTGCTGGTTTAGGACCCGTCTATCTACCTTTGCAATGCCGCGTAAAAATTCACTTGGGCGCTTCTCGCCTTCATTAATACGCCATATTATCGGCACTTTCCACTTTCCGGAAATAGTATTTACGGCATATTCCAAGGGACATGTCTTAACAATGATGCTGCTAGCCTTTGCTTTCATAAATTGACTTTTTTATCCCATAGGGATAATATTATGCGGTATTGCCGTTCTGAAAAATCTTTCAAAACTTTGTAAAAATAAGATAAAAAAACATGAATAGTTTAGCCCAACAGATTGAAGCATTACAAACCCAGCTAGCCAGCCAATTGCCAGCCGATATTACAGCTGCATTTGAGGAGTCCATAGTGGCTGTAAAAAGCTTAGGCTTGGAGGAAAAATCCCTACAAGTAGGCGATCAATTTCCGGACTTTAATCTAATCAATAGTAACTCCCAAGCCATATCCCTCCCAGAACTATTGAGTAATGGCCAAGTAATTATCGCATTCTTTAGAGGTACTTGGTGCCCATACTGCTATTTAGAGCTTAAGGCATTGCAGGAAAGCATAGGCGCATTAAGCGCGAATGCCTGTAGCCTTGTCGCTATAAGCCCACAGGCCAGCACTTACAATGCGGACTTAAAGGAAGCTCAACAGTTGGACTTTGAGCTGCTACAGGATAAGGACAATGAATTGGCTAAAGCGGTAGGCATCTCATTTAGTCTGAGCGATGAGCTAAGCACAATATATCGTAACTTAGGCATTGACCTTGCTCAGTTCAACAACAATAATGCGCAAGAGCTCCCTGTCCCAGCAGTCTATCTAGTGGGGCAGGATCAAGTCATTAAATACCGCTATATAGACAGTAACTATATGCATAGAGTAAACTTAGAAGAACTTAAAAAAGCAGTATGTCAACCCTAAAAAGAAAAGGTGCGCGTAGTACAAAAGATATCCCGAGCGACATTTTAGCGCAACTCAATGCAGGTGAAATACCTACAGCCAACCTTGTAGAATGGTTGGCTGTAGATCAAAAACTCCTGCTGACAAATCTACTTGCAGCACACAAGCGAACAGCTTATCTAGATCCTATACTAGATGCGCTAGCAGCCCTTAAAAAGCCTACTGTAAATAGTCTGAATGAAACTATCGGACTAACATTGCTGAAGCTGTGTACCCTACATAACGACCCTAGCTTTTTACAGGATCTCGCTCAGCACCCCGCTGATATTGTACGCTGTTGGGCTTGCTATACCATAGGCGGCAATCCCCAGCTGAGCATGGAGGAAACCCTTAGCCAAATTCAAAGATTTGCCGCAGACAATCATTTTGGGGTGCGCGAAATCTCTTGGTTAGCGATCCGCAATAAGCTTATTCTAAACCTAGACCAGAGCTTACTTATCTTGCAGGACTGGACCAGCAACGCTGATGAAAATTTGCGCCGCTTTGCATCGGAATCCATCCGCCCCAGAGGCGTTTGGGGTGCACATATAAGCGTGCTAAAGGAGCAGCCTGAAAAGGCCCTCCCCATCTTGGAAGCGCTTAAGTCGGATTCCGCGCGCTATGTTCAAGACAGTGTAGGCAACTGGCTAAATGATGCCAGCAAGACCCAGCCCGACTTTGTAAAAGAGCTAGCGGAACAGTGGGCTATAAACGCCACCAAGGAAACAACTTATATACTAAAAAAAGCAATGCGTACCCTGAATAAATAATCAGGGTATGCACTACTTATACCCCAATTATCAGGCTTGCGCAGGCCAGCTCTAAACTGATTTATAGCCAAAGCCAAGAGGACCACTTGCCTAAGGGCAGCCTACTTACCGACAATCTTCCTGCATTCACCTATTTTTTGCCTGAGCTTACCTATTTCCCATTTTAAGGCAACAGTTTATGCTGTTATTTTGAAACGCATTAAACAAAAGAAACATGGGATTATTTACGCTATTCAAAAAAAGAAAGGAACAGCCTTTACTTGAATTGCCAACAACGCCAATTACAGAAGCCGACGAAGCTCCACAAGATATACCTGCCGAAAGCCAAGGTATCCACCGTATTTATAAATTTCTTCAAGCTGACTTTGAGCTAAAAGGCTATCAAGATGCGCTCTTAAGTCCAGATGAAAGCTATAGAAATGATAATATCAAGCTGATAAAGTATGACTTGGAAATTCTAATACATCAAGTAAATACCTATCATGACTCCCTGATGAAGGATATGGAATTTCACATCCACTCGCGCGAAAGAGCCGGACTAATAGATCTGGTAGACGAGCTAAAGATTAAACAGACTGATTTACTCGCCCATATGGACAAGGTGCAAGAAATATCCAACAGCCTAGGCATGGATACGGGCCTTTGTGAAATAGCTATTCTAGCGTACAAAAGGGGCTTCTTAAAGGGCATGGCTTCCATAACGCAGGCCTATTTACTCAACAAAAAATTCTAAGATAATGAGAGATTGGTGGTTAAAATTTGGTTGTTTCCTGACAGGGTTCAACTATAATCTCGTAAAAAACTCAAGTGAACAATCGGCAAAGAATGTAAAGAAATATACCTCAGCGATGCTTATCATCGTCTTAGTATGGTTCTTTATAGGCTATAGCTTTGCGACCCGTTATCTACATTTTGAACAATGGGGCGGTATTATTGCGGGCCTCTTGATGACCTTTATTATTGTACAGATTGAGCGAATTATTATTCTTTCTACCAAGGTTAGCTTCTGGTCCAGTGCCTTTCGGATACTATTAGCCTTAGTGATGTCCATTCTGGGGGCGTTTATAATGGATCAAATTACCTTTAAGGACGATATAGAATTGCGCAAGGCAGAGGTGATGGATGAGCGTGTGAAGCAGGCCGTTCAGCAGTCCGAAAAGGATATTCAAGTGCAGATAACAAGCTTGGACAGCATGATAAACCAAGCCAATTTGCGCTACGATGCCGTCAGCAATGACCTGCGTAAAAACCCCGTTATTGTCACGACCTATACCAATAGTAGCGTCACCAAGGATAATGAGGGCAAGGCCATAAATAGCACCCAGTCTACCAACAAGTCGGTGATGGAAAATCCAAAAAAGTTGGAGATGCAGCAATTGCATAAACAGATTGAAACACTTCAAAATAAGAAGTTTGAACTTGCCGCCTCCATAACCACCATCAAGGAGCGCAAGGAAAAGGAGCTTAAGGCCGCAACGGGCTTCTTGGATGAATTAACCTTGTTACATGATGTCGTAACCTCCTCCCAAATTGGTATATTCGTATACCTACTGTTCTTACTCTTCTTCCTAGCCATTGAACTCTTTGTACTGGTAATGAAGCTGACAGATGTGGAATCAGATTATGACAAGCTTTTACAGCATCAGACCCAGATACGTGTCGCTATGCTGGCCAAGCTGCAAGAGCATTAAAAAACGGAATAGAAATTGTTCTTTTAACTATAAAACCAACGCTTATGTCTATGAAAGAAACATTCTTTGTAAATGGTGAAAACCTGCTCAAGAAGATTAAGGAGATTATTGCCGAGGGCAATGTTACTAAGATTTCACTTGCTGATAAGTCTGGCAAGGAAATTATGAGCTTTCCCGTCACCCTTGGCGTAGTTGGGGTATTTCTAGCACCAATTTTCGCAGCTGTAGGCGCCTTGGCAGCCTTGCTGACCGAGTGCAAGATTACGGTTGAAAGGGAGGTACAAGATCCCTCCGAGCCCAATCCTAAAGACCCCGAATAGCGCCATAACCACAGGTCTGACATCCCAATAAATATGCATTATTTTACGATGTCAGACTTTTTCTTTACTTTTGTACTATAAACATAAAGCATGTAATATTTATTTTCTTCCGTACAGTAAAATAGCGCAGCCCTCAATTCGAAGGCCAGTGTATTATTGATTCCCCTAAACGAAAGAAAACATGCTTATTCTAAATAACATCTCTTATTACCATAAGGACAAGACTCCTTTATTTGAAAACTTACAACTGGCATTGCCTACAGGAGCCAAGGCGGCACTTATTGCTAACAATGGCATGGGCAAGTCTACCCTACTCAAGCTGATTGCAGGCGAAATTGTTCCTACAGCGGGTAATATCGCGGTGGAGCAGTTGCCCTACTATATTCCACAGGTATTGGACAAGTTGGAGGAGCAGACTGTGGCCGCAGCCCTCAAGATTGACAAGAAGCTAGAAGCCTTGTATCAAATCTTGGATGGAGAGGTTACAGAAGAAAACCTACAACTTCTAGATGATGACTGGAGTCTGGAGGAAAGAGTTCTGACCGCCTTTGCCCGTTGGAATATAGCCGACATCCAGTTAAATCAGCAGATGTCTAGCTTAAGTGGCGGACAGAAAAGTAAGGTGTACCTGGCGGGCATACATATATATCAGGCCAAGTTTATCCTGATGGATGAGCCCAACAATCACTTGGATTTGGCAGGAAGGCAGTTGCTATATGATTTTATACAGCAGACCAATGCCACCCTCCTGATTGTCAGTCATGACCGCACCCTACTCAACCTACTGGACTGCATGTACGAATTGCATCCTGCTGGCATACGCACCTATGGGGGAAACTATGAGTTCTTTGCCGCGCAAAAACAATTGGAGCAGCAAGCCCTTGGAGATCATATTCAAGCGCAGGAGAAAGAATTGCGCAAGGCCCGCGAAAGAGAGCGAGATGTCCTAGAGCGACAACAGCGCCTAGATAGTCGTGGTGCAAAGAAGCAGATGAAAGCGGGTGTGTCGCGCATAATGATGAACACCCTAAGAAATCAGGCTGAACAAAGTAGTGCAAAGTTGAAGCATGTACAGCAAAACAAAATCGGCGACTTAAGCGAAAAACTAACGGATCTACGTATGCAAAGGCCGGACGTGGACAAGATAAAGTTTGGCTTTGAAAGTACAGGCCTGCATCAAGGCAAGGTCTTGTTTGAATTGCAGGCTGTAAATCATAGTTATGGCCTAAAGCCTACCTTTGCCCAAAACTTGGACCTCAAGATCTTTAGTGGGGAGCGCATGGCCATTACTGGGAATAATGGCTCAGGCAAGACCAGCTTGATCAATATACTCTTAGGCAAGCTCCTTCCGAATCAAGGGCAGCTCTTTAAGGCAGACTTGCAATCCATCTATATCGATCAGGATTACAGCTTGCTGAACCCCAACTTATCCGTGTTTGAACAGGCAGAAGCCTTTAATGATGGCTCCTTACAGGAACATGATGTTAAGATTCGCCTGGATAGATTCCTATTTAACAAGGATGCTTGGCATAAAAGATGTGCGGACTTAAGTGGTGGGGAACGGATGCGTCTCGCCCTATGCTGCCTGACCATTGTACCGCAGGCGCCAGACCTAATTGTGCTGGATGAGCCGACAAACAACTTGGATATTCAGAATATACAGATGCTGAGCAATGCCATTCAGCAGTATAAGGGTACCTTAATAGTCGTCTCTCATGACCAACAATTCTTAAGCGAGATTGGCTTGCAGCGTACCATAGCCCTCTAGCAGGATTGCTTTAAATAAAATTAATCTCAAAAATATTTGCGAAAACAAAAATACCCTACTATATTTGTAGGGTATTCAGAATTGCATAAGCAATACCAACCGAGTGAAGACACCGCGGTGGTAAAATAATACGGGTATCCTACCAAAATAAACGTGATTTCACGCTTGTTTTCACAACAACCCTCAAGTTTCTGGATACAATTTATGGTTAAACATTTTTAATTTTAAATTGTATGTCAACATCAAAACAATTTGCACAACATTTACTAGAGCAATTTAGCTGTTACAGCACTGCCGAGTTGATTACCTTTAACAATGACATGGTTGAAAACCATGTCTGGGGTGAATCTCGTGCTACCTTTCGCAATGCCGTACTTAAGGCATTGGCCAAAAAGGGGATTGACCTATCCCCTATAATATCCAAGGAGGATGGCTTTTCGGTAATTCAGCTTGTTAAAATCAAACTCGAAAACAACAGCATCATCCCCCTTGATTAAGTATCTTATACAAGCGCTATTGGTTAGACAGTGCCAACAAGGCAAAAGAGCCTAACCAATGGCTTCCCATATAGTCGTCATCACTAATATTTTTAAGTGAAAATTCTAGATGCGTATTCCCTAGGCTTACAAGCTGCTCTCGAAGGCTAGGTATAACCTTGGCAATCCCATAGAGACTATGCGCTCTGCTAAAGTTTAAGCCATCCAAGTGCACCAGCTTGCCATCCGTACGATCGCTTACAATGGCGGGCTGCAAGCCATGAATATCCTTTTCAAATAACACGGGCATAAATGCCGTCAACCAATCCTGGTACTCCTGCTGCGGAAGGACCTTGCTCATCAAGTATGCCTCTTCCAGACAAGGGGAAAGGAAATCATAGCCACTGGGCTCATAGGCCAAGTTACAGCCCCTATCCATTCCAAAAAAACGATCGCTATTGGTTTTCACCGCATTGAGTAGATTATGATCGCCAACACTTTGGGCATAATCATACATAAGCGACAAGCTAAATGCGCTATTGTCATGTTGTCCCGTACGGATGGGATACACGAGCTTACTTAGGTATACCTGGGTACGCTCCGAAAGGAGATCCACCAAAGGTTGTAAGACAGTCGCCCAACGCTTAGCATCAGGGTCATTCCAAGCCAAGAGCTCTTGCTGTAGCTTAAAGAGCCAAGCCCAACCGTAAGTACGTTCAAAACTCAGGTTGTTCTTATCCTGAAAGAAAGCCATCTCTACGGCCATATTTGCCGGGGTAATATGCGCATTTAGAAAAGCTCTGGCCTTTCCATCTACATCTAAGGCCGGATATTTCTGCATTAAATGAACAATAGACCAATAGCCATGCACGGAGGAGTGCCAATCAAAGCAACCATAAAAGATAGGTCGCAGAGCCTTTGGGCCTTTTAAATCCTGGGCACTACCAAGTACCTGTCCCATTTTATTTGGATATTCTATACCTAAACAATGCATGGGTAGGTTGAAGATAACCTGCGCAGTATGCGCATCAAGTTGTAGCTGCTGGGTTTCGGCCGGCACTTTATCTCCCTTATCCTGCTTAGGCTGGCAAGCTACAAAAAAAAGGGAAAGGACTACAGCCCTCACAATTCCTTTACTATTCATACAAACAATTTATTTTTCTTGAGGTTTAACTACTAACAAGAATAAACAAATTTAATCTTAAATTAGAACGTAACAAATCAAATATTATGGGTATCACAGATTTAATAACAGGCGGTATTGGTTCAAAAGCTGTTTCAGCTATCTCAGGAACATTAGGCGTCAGTGAAACAAAAGCAAAATGGATTATGGCCGCAGCCGTACCCCTTATGATTGCGGCTTTGAATTACAATTCAAAGAAGAATAAAGACCAGGCCGAAAATATCGACAAAGCATTAGATCAGCATAGCAGTAGTGGCATCTTGGATAAACTTTCGGATACATTTTCAGGCACTGCGCCAAATGATGATGGCAACAAGATTGTCAACCATATCTTCGGCAAGAATACAGAGTCGGTAACACAAAACCTAGCGGACAAAGCAGGCATCAGCACCGCACAGGTAGGCACAGTATTAGCTAGCCTAGCACCACTGGTGATGGGCTATTTGGGACAGCAAAAACAAAGTTCGGGCTCAGGCATTGGAGATTTAATCGGGAGCTTCTTTGGCGGCGGAAAAAGCACAGAAGCTGGAGGTTCCGGAGGAATTGGCGACCTTATTGGATCCGTATTTGGATCGGGAAACAATGCTGCACAAGACAATACGGGTAGCGATGCGCTAGGCAATCTTGCAGGAGACTTCTTTAACCAAAAAGATAATAATAAAGATAAAGGCGGAATCTTAGATTCTATTGCCAGTATATTTGGCAAATAAAAGCCTAGTTCAGCCCTTCTGAAGAGAAGGGCTGAACTTATTTATTAGAAGACGTAACTAAGGCCTAGCCCACCTCCCAGATGAAAGCTATGCTGCGTCTTATTTGCCCCCCAAAGCTTCCAATCAACCTGATTGCTTGTTTTTTCACTGGTGGCTTCAGAATAATTAAAGGATGGGGCTAGGTACATGCTAAAATGCTTGGAAACAGCATAAGCAGGTCTCAAGCGTAATAAAAAGCGCTGCCCATCATTACTGCTAAAATTCTTATCGTAGTTATTACGCGTTAACAACTCGGCAGACAGCATAAATTGCTTGCTGCGCAGCAGGTTAGCCCCTATCCCGTATTCGGTCGCAAACTTTAGATCTGGATCGTCTAAGTAAGTCCCAAAGCCCAACAAGCCATAGAGCTTAGCCCCGCCAGAACGATAGCTCAGGCTTAGCAAATTGGATTCATCCCATTGCAGGGCCAGCTCTCGCCTACCATTCTTAATAAAATTCAAGATGCCAATCGGATAATCGCTGCTATCAGCAATATTGACTAGGCCTGCAATCTGCACCCCAGTAACCTTTTTTGCCACATTAAAGCCTGCTGCAAATTGATTTTTCACCTTAACCGAAGCAATATTAGCAAGGCCTGCAAACTGCGTCCCCTCGGATACCTTAACCTTGTTTACACCTGCGGAAAATTGCAATCCTCCCCGAACGGTATCTGCCATATTCCAAAGCCCACCGATCTGCACGCCTTTCACATCATGAAGCACGACATTCCCAGCGCCAGCAACCTGTAGCCCATTTACATCGCCTCCTACCACATTAATTAGACCTGCAAACTGGCTTCCCCGCACATCATATTGCGTCACGTTAAAGGCACCTGCGATTTCGGTACCGTCCACCCCTGCGGTAGACCCACCAATAATATTAAGTGAAAAGCTATTTACAACCTGTGAACCAAAAAAGCCATGCGTGCTCAGACCAGGAGTTAAAGATACCTGCACCGGGCTATAAGCAAATACACCGGCTAAGTTTAGACTCTGTATCCGCTGTGCTGAATTGGTAAAAAACCCACCAAAATACGTGTCAAATACTGAACGTCCACTGCCATGCCGCTTGTAATAGCCGTATCGCTTTCCGGAAGGTCCTTTTATTGCATCAATGGGGAGTATTAACATAATAGCAGTATCTCTGTACTGCGCTTTACTCAGCCCGATAGCGACCGTTTGCTCCGCCTTTCTTAAGTCTAGGATAAAGAAGCCATTCTGATCCGACAAGGTAGCATTGCTAAAGGCTACCCGATCATAGACGCTGGCATTGGGGATAGCTTTTTGGGTGCGAATATCCCGTACATAACCTGTCACCATGGACTTATTCGCGCTGGACTTTATATCCACCGAGACATCCATGCGTTGAGGGGCATAGGTAATAATCACATGCGAACTGGTTTCCTTAAAGCTAAAGGTATCTCCCAATAAGCCTTCCAAATAATCAATTAGAAGCCCCTTAAAAGGCTTAGCATCGATACTACTATCTAAATCCAACAAGTTGCTGTTGTACGAGAAATGAAATCCCTCTTGATGTTCTAACTGTGTAAAGATTGTGCGTAAGCTAGCTGCTTTGAAAGCTGGCATCTGGATTTTTTGCGCTAGCCGAGCCTCCTGAGCTACCGCAGTATTGGCAAGGCCATATAGACACAATAGCAGAAAAAAATATTTAAACATACAAAGGGTATAAAATCTTCTTATTTAATATTAATTGACAAAAACAGGGGAATGCTTACTTAATAAAATACTTATCAGCTTGCTGCTCCACCTTTAGATTAAATGTCTTTACGATTACCGCCAACATCTCCGACAAGGACTGCTGTTCAAAGCTCGCTGTGTAGGGTAGTTTACGAAGCTTCTCATCCAAGACAAACTCCTTATTATAGGCCTTGCCAAGCACTTCGAATACACGTTGTAATGGTGTGTTTTCAAAGACAAACTCCTGATGCACATAGTATCTGTAAAAATTATCCTTAATGGAATCCACCTTTACCAATCCTTTAACGGTGTCCGGAATACTAATTCCCTGATTTGCCGTCAAGAATAATTCTTTGTCCGCATAATTAACCCTTACCCTTCCGCTTGCCACAATAACTTCTGTTTCATTGGCCTTCCGAAGTACATGGAAACTTGTCCCAAGGACCGTTATTCTATGCTGCCCAGCCTGTATAACAAAGGGATGCTTTGGATCCTTCTTGACATCAAAAAAGACCGCTCCGCGAAGCAATTCTACCTGCCTATCCTTGCCCAACCAGGTTTTATGATAGCTCATCTCGGTCGCCGTATTCAAGCTTACTGTACTGCCATCTGGCAATTCCATACGCTTTGTCTCTGTAGCTGCTGTACGCAATAAATTATTAGCAGAAAAACGCGAATTCAACCAGAAGAAGGATGCCCCAAAGACCAGTAAAAGACCAGCCGCCGCCATCCATACATAAGCAGCAAAGGGACGCTTAAGTACCTTTATCTCCCCCGTTGGAAGCCCAGCTTTTGTCTCCCTGAGTTCTTTAAACTTTAGCCAAGCCTGATCTAGATCTATCGCGGGTGGCTGTAACTCCAATGTGTTCATCTCCCAAATCTTTTTAAGCTGTAAATATTCTGCTTTATGGGCGGGATTTTCATGAATCCATGCCTCCACGGCTGCACGCTCCTGTGCACTTGACTCCCCTGTAATATAATTTGTAATGAATTCCTTTTTCATAACTCAGCAAGTAAGGTTAACAATAAAACCGTTAAATAATCGACTAAATGTACGCGCAGATGGCGTAAAGCTTTTGTCATATGCCCTTCTACGGTCTTTATAGAGAGCTCCAACATGTCTGCGATTTCCTGATACTTCAACTCTTGAAATCTACTTAGCTCAAAGACCAACCTGCTTTTTTCGGGCATACTCCCTAAGGCCTTGTTAAGATCCTGCTTTAAGGCAGCGTCACTTTGATCTGCGTAATCATGCATAGCGGGTTGATGAACGCGGTAATCTTCATAGCGCCGTTTCACCTTATCTCTTTTTAGCACATTTAAACTACTATGGTAGACCGACTTATAGAGGTAGGCCCTGAGGGAAGTATGTATCTCCAGCTCCCAGTCCTTTTCCCATAAGCGTAGAAATACCTGTTGCACCAGCTCTTCAGCAAGATCTGCATCTTGCAAGATTTTAAACACGTAATGATGCAGCTCCTTGTAGTGCGATCGAAAAACCTCTTCAAACTTTTTTTCCTTGTCCGCGAACATATACTCTTGTATGATTAATCCTGAAAGGCAACATCTCTTTGGTTCGCCTATACAGTTAAGACAACCTCATCTGGTCTTACCCTTATTTTATTTTAAAAAAAATTGTAAGGGTACAGGCTGTCTTCGTTGTCAAAGGTATAAAGAAGACTACATATGGAAAATATATTTATAATAAGCTTGATCTGCCTGGGATTAGGGATCGCTCTTTTAAGCTGTGTACTCTACAATTGTATTAAATGCATGCATGAAAGTGCTGAGTAAGCTTATGGATTACCTCTACAGATTAATGGGCTTTATCATAGGCCCCCTGCTTCAATACCGCTATCAGGTAGCCTTACAAAATCTTTCCCGAGCATTTCCAGAGGCCTCTTATTTACAGATTAAAGAAATACATCGGCAGTTTTACAACAACCTTGCGCGAATAGTCTTGGAATCCATTGTCCCAGCCTTGCAAGCCCTTAGCTTGGAAGAGAACTCCAAAGAACTACTCCATAGCGCAGCATTAAAGCATAAAAATATTATTCTGTTGTCGGGGCATTATGGCAATTGGGAAATTGTAAGCAAGCTTCCTGCACAGCTGGGACGGCCGGTTCAAGCCTTGTATAAGCCCTTGCAAAATAAATTTTGGGACAAGCGCTTTGTACAATTACGCAGTAGTAAAGGACTTCGCTTACTCCCAAGTAAGCAGGCCTTACGGATCCTGCTAAAGGAAGGCAACTCCCCCCATACCACCCTCTTTGTAGCGGATCAATATCCAGGGAAAGGCAATGGCTTGGCGATTGACTTCTTAAATCAACCCAGTCATATGTTTCAAGGGGCCGAACAATTGGCTAAGCGATTGGATGCAGCAGTAGTCTATATGGAACTCGCACCCCAAGGAAAAACGAGCTGGGAAGCCTCTTTTCAACTTATCTGTACAGATGCAAGGCAGACGCAGGATGGCTTTATCACCAGTCAATACACCCGCAAACTAGAGCAGAGCATCCGACATAATCCAGCCTATTGGCTCTGGTCACATAAAAGATGGAAATAAATTAAGGGGATGCCGATAGTTGATTGTCCTATCCTTAAAGAAATCAGTAGAAATAAAATAAGGGTATGCCGATAGTTCATTGTCCTATCCTTAAAGAAATCAGTAGAAATAAAATAAGGGGATGCCGATAGTTGATTGTCCTATCCTTAAAGAAATCAGTAGAAATAAAATAA
>JASLCA010000109.1 GCA_030146225.1 Sphingobacterium sp.
ATAATATGATGATAGCTGGACAAAATGTATTGCCTACCTCAGCCAAGACCGATCCAGCTCGAAATACATATTTCTTCCTGCCATTGGCCATCGGCTTGTTAGGTGCCTTTTGGCATTTTGGTAAGAAGCAAAGAGATGCAGGGGTAGTGGGACTCTTGTTCTTCTTTACAGGGATTGCAATTGTACTATACCTCAATCAGACGCCGATGCAACCGCGTGAACGAGATTATGCCTATGCAGGGTCCTTTTATGCCTTTAGTATATGGATAGGCTTGGGCGTATTAGCCATTGCAGATTTCCTTTCGAAGAAAGTAAATGTGAAGATGGCAGGTTATGCAGCAGCAGGTATCGGTATGCTTGCAGGCCCAGTAATCCTGATTGCCAACAACTATGATGATCATAACCGCTCGGAGAAATCCTTAGCGCGTGATATGGCTCGTAACTATTTGGAATCCTGTGCGCCAAATGCAATCTTATTCAGCTATGGCGATAATGATACCTACCCACTATGGTATGTACAAGAGGTCGAAGGCTTCCGTACTGACGTTCGGGTAGTGAATCTAAGTCTCTTAAGTGCGGATTGGTATATGAAGCAGATGATGGAGAAAGTCAACGATGCCGATGCATTGCCTATAAATATTGATCCAGAACTAATTAAAGATGGCGTACGAGATGTAATCTACTATCAAGACTACAACATCCCAGGATATGTGCCTGTACAGGATTTAATAAAGGTTATGTTGTCCGATAGTCCACAAAACAAAGCCCAGTTGCAGAATGGCGAATTTGTAAACCTATTGCCAACCAAGAAGATGGAGTTGGCCGTAGATAGACAAGCCGTTTTAGCAAACAAGGTCGTTCCTAAAGAGTGGGAAGATGCTATAGTAGATACCATGCGCTGGACTTACAGCCAAAACTATGTGAGTCGTGCTGAATTGTCGATGTTAGCGATCTTGGCGAACAACAATTGGAAACGTCCAGTTTATTTTACGGTGACTACACCTGAAGAAAACTATATGGGCTTGGATCGTTTCTTAGTCAGTGAGGGCTTTGCATCGCGTTTGATGCCAGTAGACTTCGGCCTAAAAGAAGGCGATCCAAGTGCTGTTATCAATGTGGATCAGACCTACAGCAATATTATGGACAAGTTTACTTGGGGAAATATTGGCAAGGCATCCTATTTAGATCCTGATTCGTATCGTTATATCAGCATGTATGTAGGTTCAATCTATGGACAGACAGCCTTGCAGCTAATCTCAGCCGAGGAGAAAGACAAGGCGAAGAAGCTGGTTGTAAATGCTTATGAGAATATGCCGAAGCGGGCCTATTTAATGTCAGAGGTGATGAGTTATGTACCTTTAGTCGATGCCATGTACAAGGTAGGCGAGAATGACAAGGCCAATGAAATTGTAAAACGCAACCTACAGTTTGTACGTGAGAATATGGCCTATTATGAAGCCGTATCCGAGGCCAAATCAAACTTAGAATATAGAAATATGCGCTTTGGCTTAGCATCCATACAACGCTATAAGCAAGTGCTTGACGGAGTCAATCAGCCTGCTTTAAAGAAGGAAGTTGACGAGTTGTTTAATATATATAGACATTATTTTGAACAAGGCGGCGGTCAGTAAAGCCTGACGATAATGATTAAAAAAGGCAACCCTCGGGTTGCCTTTTTTTTTGTAGCTGAATTGCGTAATTATGCAGGTTTAAATTATAAAATAAGGTCAAAAACCCTAGTAATTATATCTTAATTTGGTCTCATTTTATTTTTATTTTTCACGGATAAAAATTTCTATTCAAAAATTCTTTATTAGGTGATTTGTTTGTATACTTTTGCGCCACAGTATTTTAGGTGCGCATTTTTTTGCAGCTTTTAGGGAGAGGTTCGCTAATAAGCACATCTTATGAAATACTTTTAATGGACCTTGAATAGTAGGGATCAGCAGTAAGCTTTAGAAAGCAAGTTCATTTTTTTATTGAATAAAGTACAAGTTGTTTAATGACGATTATGCAATAGCGTATTATGCTTTCAAGGGCATAGAAGGCTAAGTACTGTATGGATGTGTATATACAGTGCGTAATTCCTTATTATTTATACTAAAATTTTATTCTTATGAAAAGAATTCAATCAATTTTAGCATGTTTTATGCTTGCACTTTCGCTTAGCTCATGTAGCGAAATTGAGATTTTATCTCCACCTGGACCAGCAGGTTTGAGTGCCTACCAAGTCTGGTTAAAAGCTATTGCGGATGGGACAATAGCTTGGACTTCAGATACCGATGTGCCTAATTTTTTCAAATACCTTAAAGGTGAACCAGGCGCATCAGCTTACGCTGTATGGCAAGATTGGGTGCGTTCAGGGACTGTTGATAATCCGCATGAACCTGGTTCAAAATGGGATCCACGGCGGGATGCTCAAGCCGATTTCTATTATTTTCTCACAGGTGCTCGAGGAGATTCTGCTCGTACGCCTTTTATAAATGATGCTGGGAATTGGCAAATCGGGGATAGGGATACTGGTGTTCCTGCAAAAGGAATGGCTGGTCCTTCAGGTTCAACTGGTCCAACAGGGAGTGCAGGCAAGGATGGGAGTAAGGTGACAATCGGACAAAATGAGAATTGGGAGATTGATGGCGTGGATACTGGGATTCCTACCAAAGCTAAAGATGGAAGGGATGGCAAGTCAGCCTATCAACTCTGGGTAGAAGAAGTACTTGCAGGTACTGTAAAAGATAAGAGTGGTCAGGTCTGGCCTACTGCGCATATTTCCTTAACCTATTTTTGGGATTACTTGTCTGGGCAAAATGCAATAGAACTAGCTGCTACAAATCTTATTTTTAAAAGCTCAGCAATAGATCCGCTAAACAGAGCAATAGAGCAATTTACCTTCCAAACCGAACCTGCTGCAAAGGTTGTAATGACTGCTGGGAATTTGCTTATCAGTGAATTGGCGGATGCCAATGGAATCTGTGTTATTGGTTTTCCAAACAGTCAGTATGCAGATATCCCAGTACTTGTTACGGCTATAGTAGACAAAAAGCAGCGGTCTTCAGGGATGTTGTTGTCGGTAAAAGTAAGACCCGCCTTGTTTAAGCTTGGAAATGTCGCGACTTGGTATAATGCTGCTGGAAATCCTTTGACAACTCCAAATGGTGTGTATCAGACGAATGAAAATCCTCCTTTTATTAGTGTATATGGCATTATGAATAATAATTCTGTTCGTATTCCTTTTGAAGCAGCGGATATTCAAGAGGTTATGGTTCTCGGAGGTGTTACCAATAATTTTATTTTAACGGTGGACTGGGAAGACAGTTCTAAAACGAAAGGGTATATACAGGTGAGTAAACCTAAATCGATGTGGACTGCAGCTAGGCATGTGATCATACTACAGCTCCTAAGTGAAGGAAAGGCAATAAGTCTTTTGAAAATTAAGGTAGAGACATTTTTGTAAAAAGCAGTTTAAATATTTCCGAGTAAGGTTTTCCAAAAGCTTTGTTTTTCAATCAGTGTTGTTCCTGGCTGGGGTTGTGGAAAGTACTGTTTTATGATTTTTAATAAATAAATAACGTATTTAATTTTCTTTTAAAGAAAACAATTTAAACATTAAGGTTGTTATAGATCCTAGAGTCTTTTGTTAATACGCAAATACGTAACTGTTTTAGCTATTTGTTTGCTAAAAAAGACTTGTTGTAAAACAAATTAATTTTTATGAAAAAACTATTAACCATTACCGTCTTATTTATAATAACGCTGCACTTAACTACATAGTTACCCTACAAATAGTCAGTAAGACTCGTTATTAAAGTTGAATGCAGGCATTATTAGGCCCTGAGGGGAACCTTAATGCACATGTTAACAAACAAATTATTTATATGAAAAAATTTCTAACCATTGTAGTATTGCTGATGGTAATTCTACAATTTACAGCTTGTGATGATATCGACATTCTTTCGCCCCCAGGGCCTGCAGGTATGAGTGCCTACAAAGAATGGGTGAAGGCAGTAGAGTCGGGTGAAGTTTCCTGGACATCAGGAACGGATTTAAGTAATTTTTTTAAGTTTCTGAAAGGCGAGAAGGGGGATGCTGGAGCAAATGCTTTTGACAGCTGGAAGGACTATATTAAGACTGGCACTGTAGATGATCCGCACAATCCAGGCTCGAAATGGGATCCAAATAAAAACAAGGAGTCTGACTTCTATTATTTTATCTCTGGTGCAAAAGG
>JASLCA010000148.1 GCA_030146225.1 Sphingobacterium sp.
AAAGATAGGGAAATAAATAGCCCACTTCCAAGAAGTATTTTGCTATTTGCTGACTCCTACCCGCAAAACGCTGTAATACTGTGTGATAAATTTGATTCCCCGAAGCCCTAACAGCCCTATTAGAGCGGATATGGGCCAATTCCCTCACTAAGCCCCCCTAATAGACTTACCGCCCAAGCCTATTTAAATAAATAGGAAACAAAAGCGCCTCCTTATAGTATAAGGAGGCGCTACTGAATAAGGCATTTAAAGATTAAACAGCCTCTTTGGTATCTAAGTCTTCAAACATTGAATTCTGTGAGATAAACTCAGGCACAATATCCTTCATCTTCGAAACAAGCTCCATGGCCTGAGACCTACATTGGCCCCCCTTCACAAAGCAACACAGCTCCTCTATCTTAATCTTTCTATTATCTAAATCGTAAGTATTCACTTTGGCGATCATAATTTTTTCATGATGCGTCTTAATCGTGTTTTCATCATTAGCAAGCAACTCCTCATAGGTCTTTTCACCTGGGCGCAAGCCCGTAATCAGAATATCAATATCTTCTGGGTATCTAAAGCCTTTCAGACGAATCATACGCTTGGCTAATTCCATAATCTTTACCGGCTCTCCCATATCAAATACAAAGATCTCTCCCCCTTCGCCCATAGCGGCAGCCTCCTGCACAAGCTGACAAGCCTCTGGAATTGTCATAAAATACCTAGTAATATCAGTATGGGTCACGGTCAAAGGCCCACCCTTCTTTAATTGCTTTTCAAAAAGCGGAATTACAGAGCCATTTGAGCCAAGTACATTTCCAAATCTGGTTACAATAAAATTGGTCGCAACCTGCTTATTAAGGGCTGAAACATAGATCTCCGAAATTCGTTTCGTAGCCCCCATAACATTGGTGGGGTTTACCGCCTTGTCCGTAGACACCATCACAAACTTCTCAACCTGATGCTTTACAGAAAGGTCCGCTACAGTCTTCGTCCCATAAACATTAGTTAAAACGGCTTCATAAGGATTTTGCTCCATTAAGGGCACATGCTTATAAGCAGCAGCATGAAACACAACATTAGGCTTGTAATAGCTAAAAATGCTATCCATAAACTCCCGGTCCCGTACATTGCCTACAACATAGTGTAAGCCAATTGGGGCAATATGCTTTAGCTCTTGCTGCAAGTCATACAAGGCCGATTCGGCCTGATCCAACAAGATGAGCTTATCAAACTTAGTAAAGGCTATCTGCCGACTCAACTCAGCCCCAATAGACCCCGCCGCCCCAGTTATTAAAATAACCTTATTAGATAGCGATGCTACAACAGCGGGATTGTTAAGCTTAATTGTCTCTCGACCCAATAGATCACCTATATTTAAGGTACGGAGCTGCCTTGTAGCCACCTCTCCACTTAACAACTTTGCTGAGGAAGGCATAATCTTCAGCTTTACAGGGAGCTGTTCAATATGTTCTGAGATTGATTTCAATCGCTCCTTACTATTGTCATCTAGCGCAATAATCACGCTTTCAATACCTAGAGCGGTAATAAGCTCTGTATTCAGCGTCTTAAAATCAATCACATTGAATCCATTCACCCGCTTGCCAATACGGCTTACATTATCATCCGCTAAGAGCACTGTCTTATACCTATTCTTAGTATCTGTCCTTAATAAATTAAGGGTAACTATACCCATATTCCCCGCTCCAATCAAAACGATGGGCTCTACCCTTCTACCATGAAAAAACACCTTTTCATAAATAGCTTTGTAAACCATGCGTGCAGCAACCATCGCTAGGACAGTCACTACGCCATGCACAAAAAGCACAGAATAGGACAAGTTATATACAGCAGCGCTGTCAAAGGTCCCAAGCCTACGAAAGCAGAAGGACACAAAAATCATTAACAATACTGGGCTGGCACAGGCCACCATAATGCCTTGCGCATCCTTAATATCAGCCTGCCTAATAATTCCTCTATAGGTTTTAAACACCCAAAACGATAAGCTGAATACTGCCGTTACCAAAAAGGCCTGCTTAATCATCAAGCCCTCATTTAGGCTGCCTCTAAAGCTTTTAATTATAAAATTTGACAGTATATAACAGCAGAAGACAATAAATATGTCTACTAGCAATACAATCCACCTCGGATTGTCCCTACTCAATCGCCGCCTTATTATATAAAAATTCATTTTTCTATTAGATTCAAAGGGAATCAATATCAAAAACTCGACCAACTTTTCATAAAAGAAGAATTGCAGGTCTTTTCTTCATTATGTGCTCCATTTAACAACAGTATTGGATGCAAGATCTAGCTAAATTGCAAGAGCGAAGCTAGCGCAAGCCATTGCACTTATACTATAAAAATAGCATCTAAAAACCAAAACAACAAAACGAAATAAACTTAAACACAACTAGTTGTATAATTGTTATTCCTCGAAAACATATCTTTGACTAAAAGGATAATTTACAGCTTTAAAAATTAGCCCGAGCAAAGTTCGCGTTGTGGTAAAAAATCGGTTACAGCAGCAATCAGAAATGCCTACAGCGAAGGGACTGTCAAATTACGCGCTTTCTAGATTTCAAGCCATAACATAAACTAACAGTTGGCCAGAAAGAGTGCCATTCAAAACTTTTTCTTACCATTGCATTAATGAGCAATGTCCAACACTATTTTGAGCAACTAGTCCATAGTTTAGAAGAAGAACAAATCTACGATCGGCAGCAGTATGAAGATACCATCAATTATGCCTCGACTTCAGACAGGAAGAACAAGGGGATAACTTGGTTTCCAATAGCCATCCAAGATTCCGAGATTGGTATTGGCGATTACTTAACGCTACATGTCAGTAGAACAAATGGGTTGGACGAACCGCATCAATTTCGCTTTGGAATGCCTGTCTCCTTGTTCTCCAATCACAATCCCGCAGTAGATCGCATCAATGGCACCATTAGCTATGTGAACAATAAGATGATGAAGGTTAGCTTGCGATTGGACGAGCTTCCGGATTGGATGCGAAATGGAAAACTAGGGGTAGATCTCTTGTTTGATGAGAACTCCTATAAGGAGATGTTCTTGGCCTTAAAAAAAGCCGTGGATTCAGACAATGCGCTGGTTCGCCTGCTAAGCCATGAGAACCCCTTGGCAGAAGCCAATTCGACCATCCCCTTTGAAAAGCTAAGCCTCAACGATCAACAGAATAAAGCGGTAGCTAAAATCCTAAACAATCAGGATCTAGTCATTGTACATGGTCCTCCTGGTACAGGCAAGACCAGCACCTTAGTACAAGCGATAAGCGCCCTATACAAACAAGAAGGACAGCAGCTTTTAGTGGTGGCCCCTAGCAATACGGCTGTGGATGTCTTGACCGAGCGTTTAGACCTGCAAGGCTTAAAAGTACTGCGCATAGGAAATCCTGTTAAAGTATCTGAAAGCCTCCAAAAGCTAACCTTTGATGGGCAGATAAACCAACATCCCGAAAGCAAGGAAATACGTAAGCTTAAGAAACAAGCCTCCGCCTATACCGATATGGCGCATAAGTATAAGCGTTCCTTTGGGAAGGCTGAGCGCGAGCAGCGCAAAGCGCTTTTTAAGGAGGCACATAAGGTGATGGATCAGGTGCAGCAGATTCAAGATTTTATCAGCAGCTCCATCCTTAATCAAGCGGAGGTAATCACAGCGACCTTAGTTGGGGCAAATCAATTTCAGATAAGAAACCGTAATTACCATACCGTATTTATAGATGAGGCAGGTCAGGCTTTAGAGCCAGCCTGCTGGATCCCAATATTAAAGTCTCCGCGCATCGTCTTAGCGGGAGACCATCTGCAGCTTCCACCCACAATTAAATCGCCTGGCAAGGAAGCCTTAAAGCTAAAACACACCTTATTAGAGAAGCTTGTAACACAACATCCCGAGCGCGTTGTGCTTTTACAAGAGCAGTATCGCATGCATCAAGACATAATGCAATTTCCCTCGGATCAATTGTATCAAGGTCAGCTTATTGCCAATGAGCAGGTGAAAAGCAGAAAACTTTTTGAGGCCGAAGAAGCCATTCAATTTATTGATACCGCTGGCGCAGGATATGAGGAAACACAACTTGAGCATGCTATTTTTAATACAGAAGAAGCTCATTTCACCCTCAACTATCTCTATCAATTTTGTCAAAGGCTAAGGACCAGCTTTACATTGGAAAATTTTCCAAGCATCGGCATTATATCCCCATACCGCAAACAAGTACATACACTACAACAGTACGCACAAGAACATTTAGGCCTACAAGATTATATGGCCTATATACAGATCAATACCATTGATAGCTTCCAAGGACAAGAAAAGGATTTAATCCTAATTAGCTTGGCACGATCCAATGATCGACAGGAGATCGGCTTCCTAGCAGAAGAGCGTCGTATGAATGTGGCGATTACAAGGGCTAAAAAACAGCTGATTATTATTGGAGACTCCAGTACCATCTCCAAGAATAAGTTTTACAATGACCTAATAACCTATTGTGAAGCGGGTAATGGCTACCATTCCATCTATGAATACAGCCTTTAGGAAGTTCCTTTAGCCATAGAAACAGCCCTACATGTGTATAGGGCTGTTATTTGGGCATTCTTAAGCCGTAGCTTAGACGCTAATCCAGGATTGAAAGACGTACTCCTTATCCAATGTTATCTCCAAAAAGGTCACCGTATCTCGCGCTAGATCAGCTGGAATAGTTACTTCTAGCTGTCCATCTGCAAGTTGACGAAACTTAACTTTCTGATTCTTCGCTAAGGATTTAATATGCTTAACCTGATAACCTGTCAATGCCGGCAAGAGCAAAACGCCCTTGGCTGCTCTCAGATGTAGGTAGATCTTGTTTTTAGCATAGGTGCTTCCGCCCCATTCGTCTTGAATAAAAGGGCCGCCCTTGGTATTGTAGATTCCCTTCGCATTCTGCTTAGCCCATTGAGACATCTCTCCAAATCGAGCCACCAGCTCTTCAGGCAGGGTCCCATCATCTTTTGGACCAATATTCAAGAGGAAATTCCCATTGGCGCAGACCATCTTGTCAAAATCCAGGATCAACTCTTCTCGGGTATGTAACTTAGCAGCAGGATTGTAGGCATAAACTGGATAAGACACACTGGTGCAACCCTCCCATGGGTAAATAGGAGCCTTAAGGCTGCGTGCCTCTACGGCAAAGAAGTCCCCAGCCGACCCATCATTTACAAAGCTCTCATTGGCTGCTGTATGTAGGTCCGGGTTTTCAGGATTATAGGTTATCGCCAATCGGGTAGACAAAGTATTAGGCTTAATAGATTTAATATAATGATAGAGGTCCCGACCCCGATCTGCATTCCAGATATCTGGATCTAACCAGTAGCCATCAAACCACAGAATATCAGGGTCATAATTGGTAATTAATTCCTTAACCTGATTCTTGTTAAACTCCACAAAATCTGGAATGCCTTTTACAGGGGTAGGAATTGGAGATCGCACCGTAGCCATCTTTGTCCAACCTGCATAATCAATATCCGCAATAGAGTAATAGATCCCGTAAAGAAGTCCTTGACGCTTACACTCTGCACCCAGTTCTTTTAAGATGTCACGTTTAAATGCCCCTTTGGTAATATTAAACTCGCTGTAGGCGGTGGGCCATATTGAATAGCCGTCATGATGCTTAGAGATTACCACCATATACTTGCAGCCCAAATCTACGGCCGTCTGTACCATCTGCTTGGCGTCGAAATTATAAGGGTTCCAGGCTAAGGTTATGGAGTCCGAAACACTTTTGGGCTTTACAGGAGAGCCTATTCCCCAAGAGTCACTGGTCTCTGGAGAAAAGCAAGCCATCCAATGCACAAACATCCCCAATTTAGCATCTTGAAATTGCTTTAATAATTTCATATCCGTACTCGGGTTTATGTAGGTATCCTGGGCTTGTAAATCTGACTTTAGGCCCAGCATCCCAATAAACAGGAGCAGGGGAACTATTGACACTTTATAAATTTTCATATTTAAATAATTAAATTTCGGTAAAACAGTATTTCTTCCAGCCCGAATGATAAAGGGGCTTTATAAATCCCTTGTTCAGGCCTATCTATCCCTAGTAACAAGGTATTTCCCAAGCCTTGGCTTGGAGGATAAAATACGGGGATTAAGGCTGTGCACAACCTGCACAGCCTTATTGATTTACCTGATTACCAGTTCGGGTTTTGGTCCAGATTCTTATTAAGATCACGCTCTTTTTGGGGAATAGGCTGTAGGTAATGCTTCTCTGGATTAAAGAAACGCTCCTCTACCCAACGTCTTTGCTGACCATCTACGGTCACTGTGCGATCATTCTTCCCAATACCATCCTTGCGCATACGAGCGCCATAAAGATCTCCCTTTAGGCCATAACCATCCGTCACAGCACTTTTTTCAGCAATTCTCCAGCGTATAATATCAAAATAGCGTAAGCCCTCATTGGCCAATTCTACCCTGCGTTCATTGCGTATCAGCTTAATCAGCTCCTCCTGGGTATTGTAATTGCTGCGATGCACCAAGCCTCCAGCGGCACGTTGTCGCAGCGCATCCACCACATCGATAACTGCGGCTTTCGCCCCCAGCCCCTGGGTCTCAGCCAAGGCCTCAGCATGCATTAATAATACATCAGCATAGCGCATAATAATAATATCATTTGTACAGTCCGTAATCTGCACCATGGCATGTGGGGACCAGTCCACATACTTAGTCCACATAAAGCCTGTTGGGGATGGCTCCGCGGCATTATAGCGTTGAAGAGCTATGGTAGACTCGGATTCTGGATCATACGGCTTGCTTACAAGCTGCCCCCCAATCCAGTAATTCATAGTACCAGTAGGATAGGCAATGGATTGATACAACCTGGGATCACGATTCAGATAGGGATCTGCGGGATTATAAGTAGACCCCTGCTCCTTAGGCAGGCGACCATCCGCCATGGGATAGGCATCCACCATAGAGCCCGTAGGCGTGCTGGCCAATAGGGCATCCCCGCCCGACATTCCTTTTAAAAAGAAAATCTGGTTGGAATAATGACCTTCCTTAAGGCCTCCAGCGGAAGGATTCCGTAGAATAGAGAAAATAATCTCAGGGGAATTTTCAGCGGCACCGGAGAATAAGTCTGCATAAGGGGTTGCACCTGAGGTATTCAAGCTATACTTCCCGATAAGCTTTTCCGTAACAGGCAGTACCTCCGTATACTTGTTTTCATTTAATAAAACCCTAGCTTTTAAGGTCATGCTACTCCCCCAATCGGCTCTCCCCTTGGCTTGTTGCTTGCCTTCCAGCACAGCAATCGCCTCGTCAAGACGTGTCAGAATATGAGCTAATACCTGGGGCCGATCTGCCTGTAGCACCTGCGCGCTCTCTTCAACTGTAAGCGTCTTGGTAATTAAAGGAATATGGCCAAAAAACACAAGCAGGCGATGGTAGTTATAGGCCTCTAAAAACTTAACCTCGGCAAGGAAAGTTTCCTTGTCAGCAGCAGATATGCCCTGTACCTTGTCAATATTCTCATAGACGGTGTAGCATTTACGAATGTTTGCATAATGCTGGGTCCAGATATTATAGGGTGCAGTTGCACTGGCATCTTGCGTGCCATTGGCCAACAAGCGGATATCAGTATACCATCCCGTCCAAACCAAGAAGGAGTTGTCAGACATCATTTCATCGAAAAAAATTGATCCTTCGTACACAACCGGAAAGCTTTGCGCATAAATATCCGTTACGAATTTCGAAACATCATTCGTAGACTTCCAATACTTATCCTCTGATATATCTACCGTAGGCGAGGCATCTAGAAACTTCTCACAGGCGGTAAAAGAAATCAAAGACAGTAAACTAAAAAATAATATATAATTTTTCATCATCTTCTTTTTAAGAAATTAAAAATCAACACTTAAGCCAAAAGTATAGACCGCAACATTTGGAAATGAAGTCGTATTCAAGCCGTTCTCGGGATCGAAAATTCTATACTTTGTAAACGTCAAGATATTCTGTCCACTCAGCGAAAAGCGCATCTTCTGAATTTTTGCCTTTTCGAAAGAAGTCGTATAGCCAATCGTCAGGTTTTTTACACGCAGATAGGAAGCATCTTGTACCCAGTGGGAATAGTTCTGCCAATTATGACGCTGAGCAGCCCCCAATAGTCTTGGGTAATACGCATTCGCACTTGGATTTTTCGGATCAAAGGATTCATTATAATGTTCCTCCAATGCAGAAAATATCCCCATAGGCTCGATAATGTCACGGCCTAGGAAGGCATCCCTTTTACCAACCCCCTGCAGCAGGGTGGAGAAGTCTAGCTTCTTATAGCTAAAGCCTAAGTTTAGCCCATAGGTATATCGAGGAATAGTATTCCCGATAACCGTCTTGTCCTCGGCCGTAATCTTGCCATCCCCATCCCTGTCTTTTACAATAATATCACCAATATTCCAGTTTGGGATAAAGCCTTTCATAAGGGGAGCATACTTGTCATAATCTGCCTGTGTGCTGGCTATACCAAGGGTTTCCCAGCCATACAAAGCATCCAAAGGCTGCCCTTCTATACGTGTAGTCAAGCTTGTGGTGGAGGATTTGTAGCCCGCTAAATCCAAGACCTTGTTTTTCACATCCGATAAATTGGCATTTACATGGTACCGGAAATGATCCCCAATCTTATCATTCCAGCCAAGGGAAAGCTCCCAGCCCTTGTTTTCCATGGAGCCTGCATTCTGTATAGGGGCTGTGATTCCTAATAAAGAGGAAGCGTCTAGATTCAATAGAATATCATCGGTTACGCGCTTGTAGATATCAAAGGAGAAGCTCAAGCGATTATTTAAAGCAGCTACATCAAGTCCGATATTCGCATGCGTAGCCGTTTCCCAAGTGATAACCTGATTTCCCATAACCGATTCCTGGTAGCTAGACTCCATAGTGCCATTAAAGATATAGGGCTCGCCCATGCCATAGACTCCCAAAAACAAGAAATCACTGATCCGATTATTCCCCAACTTACCCCATGAACCCCGCAGCTTTAACTCTTGAATATGGGGCTTTAAGCCCGCAAAAAAGCCTTCTTCAGCAATTCTCCAACCCGCTGAAAAGGAGGGGAATGTACCCCAACGATGTCCAGCAGCAAACTTTGAAGAGCCATCATGCCGGAAATTCGCCTCAAACAGGTATTTATTAGCTAAGGCATAATTAAATCTCCCAAAGAAAGAAGCCAAGGACTGCTCATAGGATTTTCCAAATGCCTGTGAGGTATTTATATCCCCAGCACTTACCTCTGAAAAGTCATTATTGGGAAAATCCTGCCTTTGACCATCAATATCATTGTACTTGCTGGACTCAATAGAAGAGCCTAGCATAAATTTGAAATCATGCGCCGCAAATGACCGCTCATAGTTGGCGGTTAGAAAGGCCGTTAGGTTCCGCTCTTGCGTCGCAATATCCTGCTGTCTATTTCGTGCTACAATGGTGTTGGCAGCCTGTCCAGCAGGTGCAAATGCATTGTAACCAACGATTTTAGTTGATCTTTTATTTAAGAATGCTTTATTCTCATAGCCAAATGTCCCCTTAAACACCAAGCCCTCAAGCGGCGATACCTCAGGCGCTATTAAGAGCGAGAGCTTATCCCCACGGTTGCTATTCACACCATAGTCGTAGGAGCCTCTTCGAACCGCATTATGCGGAGCAGAAAGAAAAGACCAATCTCCGTTGGAAAATTTCACAGGATAATAAGGTAGTGAGCGGGGCACATAATAGTAACCACCTGCCGCACCGGAAATAGACTCCTTCCGATCATCAGTGATATAGGACATATTAACCCCCATGCGCAACCAATCTGTAATATCAGAATTGGTATTTAAGCGGATGTTATAGCGATCGTAAGTCGAGGTAATCACCCCGTCCTGCTTGGTATAGCCCACCGAAGCCAGATAGCTGGTCTTCTCCCCGCCACTCTGAAGGGAAACATTATGCATCTGCTGCATAGCCGGCTTAATCATCTCCTTATACCAATTTGTATTGGCTTCCAAAGCATCAGGATCGCCTTGCCCATTCCGCATCCGGTCTATCTTCTCTTGAGAGAAGGTGGTTCCGGGGATGCCCGTTAAGTTTTCGGTAACCTTGTTAAACATTTCGGCATATTGCCAAGAACTGGCAGGCTTCGGAACGCGCGTGGCCTGCTGTTGCCCTATATTTCCGGTATAATTTAGATTAACCTTTCCCTTTTTTCCCTTTTTAGTCGTTACCAGAATAACCCCATTAGCAGCTCGAGAGCCATAGATGGAGGCAGCGGCTGCATCCTTTAAAACAGTCACAGACTCCACATCTCCTGGCATAACATCAAACATATTCATGGCCACCCCATCTACCAGTACCAAAGGCCCCGAATTGCCCCAGGTCCCTACACCCCGCACACGCAAGGTAGCATTGACCGTCCCGGGTTGACCAGAAGCTTGTGTAATGGTCAGGCCCGGGGCTTCCCCTGTTAGGGCTTCTCCCAAGTTAGTGACGGGCTTATTGGCGAGCTGCTCCGCCTTAATTGTGCTTACGGCACCAATAACATTTGTGCGTTTTTGAGTTCCATAGCCTACCACCACCACCTCATCCAAGCTTGTGGTTATAGACTTTAGGATAACATTCACCTGCAGATCCTTTCCCACAAGTATTTCCGCAGTTTCAAAGCTGACCATTGAAAATTGCAACTGCTGCCCCGCCCCTAGATTTATTTGATAAGCACCGTTTTCATCCGTTGTACTGGATATTTGCTGCCCTTTGACCTTTACAGTCACGCCTTCCAAGGGCTTGAGATTTGCATCCTTTACCTGTCCATGCACCATCCGTTGTTGCTGTACCTGGGCATGCCGCTTAAGGGTATTCGGACTTAGCTTTTTAGGGGTAATAACAATCATCTTGCCTTTTACATCATATTCAAAAGGCTGATCCTTAAAGATCTCAGGCAAGACCTGTAGTATATTTTTCTTCACAACAGTAAGTGTAACTGCATGCGAGGTATTCAAGTAATGATCTTCATAGAGAAAATCATAGCCTGATTGCTTGGAAACATCCCGTAGTACTTCCCGAAATGGAACATTTTTTAGTTTCAAAGTCAACTCCTGAGCGAAGGCCCATGCCATGCTCGTTGCAGTGAGCAATAAGCATAAAACTAAGCCATAACGCCACGATACATGGCTGTTAAAGCGCTTGATACTCTTCCAAAAAGCATCAGCATGAATAGGTTTATTCATATACATAAAGTATAAAATTTAGGATTATTAAAAATGGTTTTTTATTGGTTAATTGTCGTATTCTCCCTGAACCTGTAGCGCAGAGGGTAACTTATAAGTATCAATTCTCGAATTTCAACCTCCCTCCTGTTAATTTAAATTTTACATGGCTCGTTCTTTCTATCGCATCCAGAATCTCCTCAAGGCTTCTTGATCTGGATACTTTTCCACTAAAGCTGAGGCCTTCAGGCAAGGCAGAATAGTTTATCGCCAGTGGATACCAGCGTTCTAACTCTTGGAGTACCTCTCGCAGATCCGTCCCATTAAAATAAAATACATCGTCTCTCCAAGCCATTACATGCTCCACATCAAAAGGCTGCACCTGCATGGCCCCTTGCGAGCGAACTGCTTGGCCGGGCTGCAATACAAGGGACTTCAAATCCTTCGTAGCGACAACACGTACCGACCCCTCCAACAAGCTCGTTGTTGTCGGACTATTTCCATAGGCTCGCACATTGAAATGTGTGCCCAGCACATTAATATTTTGATCCGCAGTCAATACGGTAAAAGAGGCCTGCTGCTTTGTTTTCGCAACTTCAAAGTAGGCTTCCCCTGCTAGCTGAACGGCTCTTTTCGAACTCCCTAAATTGTCGAATACACGGAGCTTACTCCAGGCATTCATCCATACGGCTGTACCATCGGCAAGTACCAGCTCATAGGTAGCATGCTTAGGCAGTAAAATATGCTGACTAGCATTGCTGGCCGCTATCTTAGCTGACGCAGCTAGCTTATAGACAATCTTCTGCGCCCCTACCTTACGAAAGCTAAAAGCCTGATCAGTCACCACCGCTCCTATTTGAAGCTTGTCTAGGTTAAGCTTTTCGCCAGAAGTCAATACCAGCGTCGCATGGGTCACCGCATCATCCTCCGGCTTAGTAATTTGCAAGGCTATAGTCGGAATCGCAGGAGCAATCTCCTTTCGCTCGCCCCGAAATCCAAAGTAACAGAGTAGCACTACTGCCGCCGCAGCCGCAACCCTAAAGACATTGGACTTCAGGAGGCTATAAATTATTGAAGGCGCTACCTCTCGAGCTGCGATGGACTCCCTAGCAGAAGGCAAGTCTTCTTTATTTAACTTGGCAGCTATATCCTGCCACAGTCGCTGCTGTATAGCATCTTCCGTCCCAAAGGATTCCTCTAAGACCCCTAGAGTGTCGTTATGGCTGCTATACCAATCCTCATAGGCCTGCTTCTCTGCCGCAGAGATCGTCCCCTTGCGCCATTTATAAGCGAGTTCTTGGATTTCAATATTAGTATACTTTGGCTTCATGGTCGGCTTCTTTTATATAGTGTATCATTCGAGCAAGCAAATCCTTAGTCTGCTTAACGATTTATTTTAAAATGTGCTGGAAAGACTACTCATTGTCTTTAAGCTCAAAGTAATCAAAGCTGGCCCAGCGATTCTCAAACATAATATCCTGTGCAAACAATCCGACCATAGCACCGGTATAGCCATTATTATAATCATCCGAAATTTTATTAAAATCCAATGCTGCACCTATGCCATGCCATTGCTGTGCATCCACGGAATAAGAAAACTGGAGTTTATCCTTCAAAATATTTAAACGCATAAATACTTTCTCGGTTCCGCTAGGGAGATCCACTGTGGCTACCACCTCATACTTGCGGTCCACAGCGACTAAATTGAGCACCTGCCCCCGGCCTTCTTCATAAGAAAAGGCTAAGGCATAAAAACTCTTGGTATCATAATAACAGGTCAAGCCCGCTGCATGCCTAAAGTCTAGAGGCTGAAAGCGCAGTGCGGTTTCGAATTGCTGATTAAAGCTTGTTACACGCTGCGCCACTAGGCTTTGATCATAGCGAGAACCTAGGGCTCGCCTCCCCTTTAAGGCTAGTTCTCCCTGCGGGGAACTGAGCGAGAGCCAATCCGCAGTAGCAGGCTCCCGTAAGAATTGATAGCGCGAATCCAATTGGGGAGCATTAAATTCGTCTCGGAACACTTTAGCCGCGGGCATTGCCAGGGCCTTGCCGGATGGGGCGGTTACAAATTGCTGCGGGGTAATTCCTCCGCTAGCCAATTGTGGCCAGCCATCTGCTGTCCATATAATCTTTTGAATAAAGGTCTCGCGCCCCAAGGGATTGGCTCCCAATGTATGCGTAGGCCGAGAGCCTAAATGTGTGGTATACCATGTCCCATCTGTACTCGTAAACAGGGTCCCGTGCCCCGTCTTCTGAATAGGCAACAAGGAGTCTTGTGCAGCAGAATAAAGGATTTGAGGTCCACGCTCATAGTCGCCCCATATAGCTTTGGAACGAGCTACCGCCTGATAATGTGTATACCCCGTGCCTCCTTCAGCAGTAAAAAGATAATAATAGCCATCCTTCTTGAGCATCTTAGGCCCTTCTGCGGAACGCTTGTTCCAACCAGAATAGATAAATTTTGGCATCCCAATGGGCTTTAGGGTCTTTAAGTCCAAGGCATACATGCCAATTCCTGGGGAAGCGCTCTGCCCTGGTCTATGGTCAAAATACCGATAGAGTACATAGGCTTTATTATCTTCATCAATAAATAAGGAGGGATCAAAGCCCAGGGCATCTACTTGCACAGGCTCGGACCATGGCCCTGCTGGGTCTTTGGCCGTTACGATATAATTTGGATAGCCTTTCAAGGACCAGTTGACGCCATCCTGCACATTGGTAAACATCACATAGTACAGTCCATTATGATAGGTTATAGCGGGTGCAAAAATACCGTCCGAGTCAGCAGTACCACGCATATTAAGTTGACTTTGACGGGTTAAAACATGCCCTATCTGCTTCCAGTTGATTAAGTCTTTGGAGTGATAGATAGGGATCCCTGGGAACCATTCAAAGCTGGATGTTACAATGTAATAATCCTCTCCCGTGCGCACGATGCAGGGATCAGGATTAAAACCTGGAAGAATTGGGTTGCGAATAGGCTCCGGAACCTGGGCCAGTACAGCTGTAGTAAAGCCTAGCATAAGCACAAGGCTATAGATCATTGATTTTCTCATAATTCAAAGGCAATTTGGTTAGCTTCTAAACCTATAGTATCCTACTTGTCGATAAAACCTTAGTCAAGGCTAGATTTAATTAAATTTAAAAGCTTAAAATAATTATCAGCCGTTTAAAATAGGCTATTCTAATAATAATAATGAGGATCTTAGAATTATTTTAAGGCATAATATTTACATTTACGAAAAGAAGGCTTTAATTCGTAACCAATTAAACCATAACTCCTATCTTTTATTAATAGATTTAAGTTACCTAACAGCAGCTCATTTGCACATGAAAAAATATAGTGATACTTCAGACGGAGACTTGCTTAACTTTCTAAAAGATAATGATGAGAAAGCATTGAAGGAATTATTTGATCGATTTTGGAAAAAACTTTTCGTCGTCGCATTAAATCGGCTTTCCTCAGCAGAGTTGGCAGAGGAATGTGTTCAAGACGTCTTTCTATCGATATGGAATCGGCGTCAGGATCTACAAATAGAATATAGTCTAGCGACCTACCTTTCCGCAGCAGTAAAGTATAGATCGATACGCATGCTATCGATACAGTTTGAAAAGCAACAACAATTTAAGGAGCATACAGACCTTATTGAAAACTCCCTGTCTTATGCAAGTGATAATGTAGAAGCCTATCTCTTTGAAAAGGAATTTATGAATGACTTCTTTCAAGCAGTAGCCAAGCTCCCGCAAAAATGTCAACTCGTATACAGGATGAATTTTGAGCAATGCAAGGACAGTGCTGAGATTGCAGAAGAATTGAACTTGTCGCAAAAAACCGTTCAGGCACATATGACTAAAGCCGTAAAAGATATTAAGGAAGACCTCAGTAAAAAGTACCCCTTGGTACTGGTCAGCAGTTTCTTGTTACCTTTTATGCACTAAGGTTATGTATTCCATTGGGGAGACGTGGAATTAAGCAGCTTTAAAACAAGTAGTGCATGCCGCAAGCCCTTACTGCGCGGCAGTATAGCAGCCTGAATCCGAAGAGACTACAGCATGCACTATCCTGTATGTATTATACTTTTTTCTGAGACTTTAGATTTGGCAAAAAGCCAGTTACAATACCGATCAAGGGTAAGTAAGCGCATACAGAAAACACATAAGTGATACTGGTACGATCTGCGAGCCAACCTAGAATAGCGGAGCCAATCCCGCCCATACCAAAGGCAAAGCCAAAGAACAAGCCGGCAATTAAGCCCACCTTACCTGGTACCAAATCTGTTGCATATACAAGTATTGCGGAAAAGGCCGAGGAGATAATTACCCCAATAATTATGGCCAACACAATGGTACCAAACAAGTCCATATGCGGCAATAACAAGGTAAAGGGTGCTGCACCTAAAATCGAAACCCAAATAATAAGCTTTCTGCCGTAGCGATCCCCAAGTGGACCTCCCAGTATGGTACCCAGCGCAATTGAGCCGAGAAAGGCAAATAAATAGACCTGTGATTGCTGCACGCTTACTCCAAACTTATCAATCAGATAAAAGGTGAAATAGCTTGTCATCGAGGCCATATAAAAGTACTTCGAAAAGATTAGTACCAAGAGGATACATATAGATAAGGTAACCTTCCGGCGACTCAGACCATGGAGCTCTTCAGTGACCGCCTGCTTAGCCACATTGATCTTGGGCGTAATATGCTGCTTATACCAATTGCCGACAAAGGATAATAAAAGCATGCCCGCAATAGCAAAAACCGCAAACCACCGGATATGCCCCTGTCCATGTGGCATTACGATCCATGCCGCCATCAAAGGCCCTATAGCACTGCCCGCATTCCCGCCCACCTGAAAGATGGATTGGGCAAGCCCTTTCTTTCCCCCAGATGCCAATTGCGCTACGCGGGAAGCCTCTGGATGAAAAATAGAAGAGCCTGTCCCTACTAAACATACCGCAATTAAAATCATCATCAGGCTATCAGCATAAGACAGAAAAACCAAGCCTATTAAGGTAAAGGCCATGCCAATCGCCAAGGATCTAGGATTTGGCTTCTTGTCCGTATAATGCCCGACAAAGGGCTGTAACAAGGAAGCTGAAAGCTGAAAGGTAAGTGTGATCAAACCTATCTGGGTAAAGCTAAGGTTGAAATTTTCCTTTAGCAAAGGATATATAGAAGGGATTACAGATTGTAAAAGGTCATTCAACAAATGGCCAAAACTAATGGCAAACAAAATGCCATAAACCGTGTTCCGAACAACAGGAGTTGTCGACGGTTGCGCCGCGATTCTCATAAACAATTAAAAATTAACTTTATCAATAATATTACCCATAGCTTCTAGGGTAGCTTCTACATCTTGCTCTTCAATACAGCGAGCTAACAGGGCATGACTTTCTTGGGAGTTAACAAAGGGACTCGTATCCGCATACTGCTTCATAAAGGATTTACCGACATAGGTCGATAGCTCCCGGTATAACTCTGCTAAGATGCTATTCCCAGAGGCCATAGCAATAGCCTGGTGAAATTCCAAATCGGCTTGTACACAGCCGGGTAAATCCGCCAATTCTGCATAATGCATCCGTGCCATAAGCTTTTCCCGAATATGCCTTACATCGGCTTCTGTCCTATTTTGGGCAGCTTTCTTAGCAATCATATGCTCTAACAACTGTCGTACTTCAATAATATCGGCCAAGTCCGCCTTTTCAAACTTAGCATCCAAGGGTTCATTCCCATGCACACTCACAACAGTTGTACCTACCCCCTGTTTCACATGCAGAAAGCCAGAGTTGACTAAAATAGTAATGGCCTCTCTAATCGAAGAGCGGCCTACAGAGTACATATCCATAAGCGCAGGCTCGGTAGGCAACTTGCTGTCTAAGGGAAAATGACCGTTCTTAATTTTCTCACGCATAATATCGGCCACCTCCTGCGCAAGGGATCTTTTCTTAATCATAAATATTCATCTGATGATATGATGTCTGCAAATATAGAACTTACAGCTGATTATGCAAAAAAAAAGAGTATAAAAAAAGCTGACCTCAATATATCGAGGTCAGCTTCTGCGAAAATCGCATATTTTATACTACTAAAGATTAAGATTCGGCACGTAAAATCTTAGCGGCCTTTACCATGGATTCCAAGGCAGCCTTAGTCTCAGGCCAAGCCCGCGTTTTCAAGCCACAGTCAGGATTTACCCATAACTGCTCGGCAGGTACAACTGCTTTCGCCTTGCGCAATAATTCTACCATCTCCTCAGTACTTGGGACACGTGGGGAGTGGATATCATATACACCTGGTCCAATATCATTCGGATATTTAAAGTCCGCTGCAAATGCATCTAACAATTCCATCTGCGAGCGCGAAGTTTCAATAGTGATTACATCTGCATCCATCGCTGCAATGTCCTCAATAACATCATTGAATTCCGAGTAGCACATATGGGTATGTATCTGCGTATCATTGTCTACATTGGAGGATGACACGCGGAAAGCACGCACTGCCCAATTTAAGTAATCCTTTTGATCCGCCTTGCGCAAAGGTAGACCCTCGCGAATTGCTGGCTCATCAATCTGAATAATTTTAATGCCTGCTTTTTCTAAAGCCTGAACCTCATCCAAAATAGCCAATGCAATCTGGTATGTGGTTGTTGAGCGCGGCTGATCGTTACGTACAAAGGACCATTGTAGGATCGTAACAGGTCCTGTCAACATCCCTTTTACTGGCCTATTGGTCAATGACTGTGCATAAGCAGACCAACGCACGGTCATATCTGCTGGTCGGTAAACATCGCCAAAAAGTACAGGAGGTTTTACACAGCGAGAACCATAGGATTGTACCCAGCCATTCTTTGTAAAGGCATAGCCAGCCAATTGCTCGCCAAAGTATTCCACCATATCGTTGCGCTCAAACTCACCGTGAACTAAAACATCGATATCTAAATCCTCTTGCAAACGAATCGTACTCTCGGTTTCTTCTGCAATCGCTTTATCATATTCAGCCTGCGTGATAGCTCCTTTTTTCAAGTCTGCTCTCCATTTACGTACATCCTTGGTTTGTGGAAAGGAACCAATAGTGGTGGTAGCAAAGGCCGGCAAATTAAACTTTGCCTGTTGTGCTAGCTTCCGATCTGCAAAGACAGCGGTACGTGTGGCGTCAGCATCCGTAATATTCGCTGTACGCTCTTTAACTGCTGGCTTGTGAATTAATGGGGAAGTGCGACGGCTTTCGGCGGCCGCTTTGTTTGCTTCAAAGCGGGTAGCTGTCTGCGCATCAACGCTCCCATCAGCCAGGATAGCTAAGTCCTTAACTTCAGCTAGTTTCTGCTTCGCAAAGGCTAACCAGTTTTTAACCTCAGCAGGCAAGGAGACTTCATTGTCTTCATTTTCCAAGTCAAAAGGAACATGTAGTAAGGATGATGAAGGCGCTACCCATACCCGGTCAGCACCTAAAGCATCTACAGCCTTTTTAATCTGAGCTAAGGATTTCTCATAATCGTTCTTCCAAATATTACGCCCTTCTACAACCCCTAATGAAAGGGTAAGTGAAGTTGGAACTTTAGCAAGAACAGTATCTAATTGATTTTCTCCGCGAACTAAATCCAGGTGTAAAGCATGTACAGGTAAGTTCAATGCCACAGCCTCATTGTCGCCAAGAGCCTCGAAGTAAGTTGCTACAATTAATTTGACACCTTTAGCAGCAGCAGCCAATCTTTCAAAGACGCTAGCATACAATGCTTTTGTTTCGGCATCAATATCTAAGGCTAAGTACGGCTCATCAATCTGCACATATTGTGCACCTGCATCCGCCAATTTGCCTAATATCTCTTCATATACAGGCAATAAAACATCGATTAAGTCGATACGATTAAAGCCTGTCTCTTTTTCCTTACCAATAAGCAAGTAGGTAATTGGGCCAATAAATACAGGTTTAGTCTCAATACCTATAGCCTTAGCCTCCTTGTATTCTGATAAGAATTTCTCCGATGTAAGTTTAAAGGATTGGTTCTTTGTAAATTCTGGAACCAAGTAATGATAGTTTGTATCAAACCATTTTGTCATCTCCATAGCGGTAACATCTACGCCACCTTCTTGGAAACCACGTGCCATCGCAAAGTATAAATCTAAATTATACTGACGATCTACTTTGTCCAATAATGAACTGTAACGAGCAGGTATAGCACCTACTGTAAGTGATAAGTCTAAAACTTGATCATAAAATGAAAAGTCATTTGAGGGAATCAGGTCAATTCCTGCATCCTTTTGTGTCTTCCAGTTGCCTTCACGGATTTTAAGTCCAGCTTGCAATAGCTCTTCCGCGCTTATTTTCTTTGCCCAATAAGCTTCATTGGCCTTTTTCAACTCGCGGAAAGCACCCACACGTGGGTAACCTAAATTGTTTGTTAATAACATAAAATTTGTTTTGATAAAATCTCTTACTAAAAACCATTGCTTGGAGAGAAAAGGCACCATAGGAAGGTGACTTCGGCTTATCTTTCCCCTTATGCAGGAGTAGAATGTAGCACCTTGTCCGGGGACAGGTTGCTAAGGCTTCATCGGGTCTATTCCCTCTGCCTTTCTCTATAAGCGAAGGCTAATATAGGGTATAAGATCTTAAATCACAAATAGTTTTTTTTTGAATGCACCTAAAAAAGCTAAGAAAGACAACGAAAACCAGCTCTCTGACAGCAGGTTGTGATTAGTAAAAAATTAACCAAAGAACAGATAGGATTAGGCCCTTTGCCTAAATAACTTTAGGAAAAGCCGTTTTATAGACTTTTTATCCACTAAGGTTTTCGCTTTAAAAGCATCGTATCGCCTAGCTTTGTGCAAAAGAAAATAAGCATTGATCAGAATAAAAAATCAGTACAATTTATTTATAAAGGATCTTAAAGCTGAAGTCCAGCTATTAAGTCAATCTATACGTATATTTGCATCCATGATTTATTTCCACATTCCCTTTTGCAAGCAGGCTTGCCATTACTGTGACTTCCACTTTTCCACTTCGTTAAAGTATAAGGAGGAGATGTTACAAGCTATGCATAAGGAGATTGAACTGCGTAGCAGGTACTTGGAAAACAAGACTGTTGATTCTATCTATTTTGGAGGGGGCACCCCTTCTATCCTCAATGCAGATGACATCGCGAAGTTAATTGACAGCATTGCGCAGCAGTATGAGATTGCTCCTCAGGCCGAGATTACACTGGAAGCCAATCCAGATGACTTGGACAAGGCCAAGGTGCGCGGCCTGAGCCAAACGCCTATCAATCGCCTATCCATAGGTATACAATCCTTTTTTGAAGAAGACCTCCGCTGGATGAACCGCGCGCACAATGCCAATGAGGCAGATGCCGCAATCAAGCGGGTACAGGATGGGGGCTTTGAAAATATTACCTGTGACCTTATCTATGGCTATCCACTGCTGACCGATGAAAAGTGGAAAGCCAATATTGGACAGTTAACAAGCAATCAAGTGCCTCATATTTCCTCCTATGCGATGACCGTAGAGCAAAGAACGGCCTTGAGTAGCATGATTATTAAGGGTAAAACCCCAGCGATGAATGAAGAGCAGAGTGCGCGACAGTTTGAAATGCTGATGGCGGAGCTTCAGGAGCAGGGATATGAGCATTATGAAATATCAAACTTCGCAAAGCCAGGCTGCTACGCCAAGCACAATAGCAATTATTGGGCAGGCAAAGCCTATCTCGGAATTGGCCCTTCAGCCCACTCCTTCAATGGAAGCTCCAGAAGTTGGAATATTGCCAACAATGCGCTTTATATAGAGGCGATAAATAAGCGGGAGCCAGCGCTTGAAACAGAACTGCTTACTACGTCAGACCGCTATAATGAATATGTGATGACCTCCTTGCGCACCATGTGGGGCGTAGACCTGAGAAAGATCCAACAGGATTTTGGAGATCATTTTTTACAACATTTAGAGCAGGAGGCTGCTCCCTATCTGGATGCAGGACATTTGGAAAGAACAGCCGAGAACTTCTTATGCCTGCGTAACACAGGAAAATTACTCGCCGATCGAATTGCTTCCGAACTCTTTTGGGTAGAGGCTGAGTAGGGGCTATAAAAAAAGCTAGCAAGATCTTAAAATCTTGCTAGCTTTTTACTTTATATAATGAACCGTCTTAACGACGTCCACGCTGTTTCATCGCGCGATTTGCACGCTTTTTTGCCGTTTTAATCTTGTAATCCAACCAACGCTTATCAAATATTTTACGCATGGTATCATCAAAATGACGGGTGATAAACAAGTTTCTTGCGCCCATCAATTTCTCGGTTACGGTATTCGCCAAGGCGCGTACAGAGATGGAATAGCCCTCTGTTTCATATTGAATATAGTGCCACCATCCCGCAGGCATATACAAGGTCTCTCCTGCATTTATCACGGCTTCATAGCCATCCAAAAACTCCAGTCCTGGGTAATCCGCAGTACTACTCGTCTTTAGGTTAGCAATGCTGTGAAAGTTGTAGGGCAGTTTATACATTAAGTCGGACTGATCATTTGGGAAAACCCAAATCCGCTTAGCTCCTTGAAACTGGGAGATAAATACATGCGACATGTCAATATCAAAGTGGTTTCGCGTAGCGGAGCCTTCGCCTCCAAAAAACATATAAGGCAACCATTGGATAACCTTGCCTCCGGTGACGTCATTATAGATAATGTCCTTTTTAAGCTCTGGACGAATCTTCAATAAGTTAAACAAGAACAGACGGTTTTCCGTAGGTCCTGCACTAATCTTATCCAAGTATTCCCCAAAGGTCATTTGCCCTATCGGCGGACTAGCAGCATGATTTTGTGACTCTTCCTCACGACCATAAATATCTACTTTCTCACTTCCGGCTATTTCCTTGAAATAGTCGTAATTCCATTTCTTCCAACAAGGACTATCTTTGCTAATAAAATCTTTAATAAGAACGGGTTGGCCCTTATTTAAATATTTCTTAACAAAATCCTTTGGAGATATTCCTGATATGCTTTCTACTGGTTTTAGTTTCACAAGTTATTCGCTTTACACCACTTACAAACTTAAAAAAAAATATTCCTATTAAACTTACTTTCCGATCTATAATTTAAAACAGCTATAGAAGAGCACAATTTAACAGAAATATTCTAATTTTTATAGATCCCTTGTTGTGTTTTTACTTTAATACGACCAGAGATCTTGCTCGTAATCCATTAATGATTTTTTGATACGCTCCGACTCGTACAATCGTTCTATACCATCCGCAATATAGTCTTTTATGCGTAGATCTTCTGGATTGGACTCCTTGACGATATAACTAGCAAACATCCTTTTAATAAAGATATCATCGTAGCTTAAGCCCGTTGCATCATTGTTTCTATTGACTACTTCCTTGTTTACAAAAATATGTCTAGCCTCTGGAAAATAAATCCAGAATGCAGGAGTTGGGTCCGCTTGAATGGCAAAGTTTCCTGCATTAGCAGTGGGCAAAGCCACGTTTGCTTGGCCTTCAGCGGCATTATTTTGCTCAGGCTGTACAGCAAAGGGATCAAAAGGATCAACCCCGCCAGCTGCGTTATTTGCATCTGCTGGGATCATGCCGATATCGCTGTTTAGGCCTGGGATCTGCGGCGTAATCAAGGGCGCTATACCTACAATTCTAGGCTCAAAAACCGAGCGCTGCTTATCAAATATCCAATCTTCCTTAATCCTAAATTTAATGACATGCTCCCCACTAAAGGCGCGGGACTCATAGTGTGAAGAGATCACTTCATTATTCTCATTAAACTCTTCAACCAATACACTATCGCCTCCAAAACGCGCCATTACCTGATCGGCTGGCAATACATTTTTAAAGCTATCCCCATTTGGATCATTCTCAGTAGCAGTAGGGTCATAGGCTGTCAACTCCCCCTTCATAATCGCACTAATAATAATATCGATCAGTCGAGATTTAGGTGATGCAAATGATTTATTCATCTTTTCCCGAAGATCAATCTCCCGCCATACCCGCTTCTTATAAGGGACATCCGTTTGACGGATATTGGCATAGGGTATAACTTTTCGGTTCTCTATATCAGACTGAACAAAATAGCCATCCACAGGCGGCTTCTCCGCATGAATAGGTTTTGTGCTGTTCGACAGGTTCTCCTCTTGTGCAAAAGCAGCAAGGGCGCATGTGACAGCTATTGTGGAAAATAGAAACTTTTTCATTTCACCTAAATCTTACTTTAACTATTAATTCGTCACCTGGAACGTTATCGGATCCAAGTTTTGTGCTACACCATCCGGGCCTACCCCAACTATGTCATAGATCATAACTACTGAGCCAGGAGTTACCCCTGCTAAGCCAGTCTTCATCTGTGCAGAGAATGTAGATCCTGATGCTTGATAAGGCCCTATAGGATCCACCCTTGGCTTGGTGATATACATATTAAACTTACTGATGCTAAAACGTGCATCAAATTCAAAATTATCTAAAGCCGCAGAAATTACGTTTTGACCGCGTAATTGCGCGCCAGAGATACGTCCGCCAGTCTTGCCAGCCATCCGCGCTGTAGGCTTAGGGATACGTTTCACACGGAACGTGGAACTTCCAATATTCTGGGTCTTTCCATCTACCTTAGCTGAAACATTAACCACCGCCTCGCCTGTATTGCTGACCCTAGCTATATACTTATTGCCAGACTTATTAATCGTAACCCCCGTTCCTGATACAATAAGGTTTTCATTTGGAATACCTGGAGCAGAAACAGAAATCGGATTGTCAACTCCTATATACAATACATTCATCGCATCTGGTGAAACCACTGCCGAAGGCTTGGCCACCTGATAAGTCATAGGCTCGGTCTGATAGGTCTTCACACTACCGTCTGTCTGCTGAACGCGAACAGTACCTTGCCAAGTAAATACACCTGGACTATTGGTATTCACCTGATACATACCTTGTCCATTTGAAACTTGCAAACTACTACCGCCTACAGAGATCTGCGGACTAGACTTTGAATCGTAAGCAGTTAAGAATACCTTCGCTGTATAAGGTTGTCCTTGGATAAGATACGAGGTTGGGGCTACCGCAACCGCAGCAAACTGATCTAGATTGACCACCGCCAAATCCATCTTTCCAAAGATATGCTTCACTGCTGCGGACTCTGCATTCTTAGCATCTGCATTAATCTTTTCTAAAGCGGTTATTGCTGCTGTCAATGGAATTCCATCGCCAAAGCTCGCCTCTTCCCAAGTCTTCTTAATGCCCGCACGTGCTGCAGGGTCTTCCGCATCCAAGGAGATACTTATTTCATTGTTTGTCAACTTCAACAACTCAGCCTTTGTAGCGCTTATTAAGTCCCGCAGCTCTTTACCACGTTTCTCATTGATCATCAATCGCGCCGAGATATCCGTCGAGCTTCTATATTTTACATCACCTGTATCTTCATCGAGGCCCCCGCCTTCACTTGTCAACAGGTTATTCAGTTCTTTTACTTTATTTGTTAGTTTTTGGATTGCTGCTTGAGCTTGCTCAGCCTTACTTAAAATAGGCTGTGCCCTTTCTGGATTCTCTTTTAACTTAGTCTCCCTAAATGCCAAAAACATATTGTCAATACCTGCCTGCGTATTCTGGGTGGAGGTATTCAAACTATTCCCCAAGTTCTTAAATGCGTCAAGGATAGAATCACTTACATTCAATGCTACTAAACCAAGTAACACCAAATACAAAATGCCTATCATCCGCTGCCTAGGGGTCTCTTTCTTACTTGCCATAATGTGCTTTTTTCAATAAATACAAGAAACTGTTAAAATACATTATGAACGATTTGTGTTCATTGCAGACAACATATTGCCATAAATGGAGTTTAAAGATGTCAAGTTCTTATTAAAGGTACTTACCTGCTCTTTGAACTGCTGCATATCTGCGGATGACTCATTAAAAGTTTGTAAATCTGCAGCTGCACGTTCAAATGCATGGCTCAATTGTGCTGCACCTGAAGAGGCTGCATTCAATTTATCTGCAAATTGATTTGTGGCTGCGGCCGTATCTGCAACCTTAGAAATGGACGCTACCTTATCACCAAAGGAGCGTAAGCCATCACCTAAATTGCCAATTAGATTTTCATCAATCTTAGCATCCTGCAAAAGCCGATCTAAAGCGGCTGTATTGCCCATAGCAGTTGGTTGACTGACCTGCAATGCATGGCTGCTTCGGGTAGGGAGTTCCCCGCTAAAGCTCTCGTCAAGCTCTGGATAGACACGTGTCCAATCTGGTTCTGGTTCAGACTGCATAAAGCCCATTACAAAGAATAATAGCGCTTCCACAGCCAAGCCAATTCCAATCATCCATTCACCGCCTTTGAAATGTAAAATCTTAAACATAAGTCCTACGATAACTACACTGGCACCCCAGTTTATTAAGGTGTTGATACCAAATCTGAATTTTCTTTTCTTAGCCATTATATAATATGATTACGGTGAATGTTTATCTTACTGAAACGCCTGTATAACGTGTTACGGATCTAAATCCAATATAGGATTTAGCGGTATCTTGATACTCGTATTGACGTGAACTATTTTGAAGGAAAAAGCCTACATCCTTCCAAGAGCCTCCGCGTACAACTTTACGCTTTAAGGTTTCATGATCTGAAGCTTTGGCATTGTAGGTGTAGGTTGGGTTCATATCGTGCACAAAAGAATTTGCAGATTCATTAAAGCTAGACTGCGTCCATTCGGCGACATTACCAGCCATATTGTATAAGCCAAAGTCATTGGGCCAATAGGAATATACAGGTGCCGTATAGGCAGCCCCATCATCAATATAATTTCCGCGCCCTGGCTTAAAGTTAGCCATTAGGCAGCCTTTTGCATTCCGGGCAGTGGGTCCACCCCATGGGAATTGCATCCCTACCTTGCCACCGCGTGCGGCATACTCCCATTCTGCTTCCGAAGGCAATTGATAAGGCATACGTTCTACTTGTTTATTGGCTGCTGCCGCATTATTAAACAAGCGCGTGCGCCAAGTATTAAAGGCCTGCGCTTGACGCCAAGTAACGCCAACAACAGGGTAATCATCAAATGAAGGATGCGAAAAATAGCCTTCAACCATAGGCTCATTCTGGGCATAACTAAAGTCATTCAACCAAACGGTGGTATCCGGATAGATTAACATCGTATCTCGGATAATAAAGTCCGAACGTGATTTGGACTTGTCATTTTTAGCCGCAGTAGCCGAGCGTAGGTCAAACCATTCGTAGTGGTACTTCAGCAAGCGCACATCGAGTTCATTCTTCCCGAAGATACGATCCTCGCCTTGGTAAAACATACTGTTTAATCTTTCCTTCGCATTCGCATCTTTAGTTTTCCAAGGAGAGTTGCTATTTACTTTCTTCCAGTCGATATGGCGCTCGCCATTCCCCATGTCTACAAAGTAAGTATCATCCCCTAAAAAATTATAGATAAGGATAGAGTCTCGGACCCAGTTTACAAATTGTCTATATTCACTATTTGAGATTTCCGTGTCATCCATATAAAATGGCGCAATGGTAACCTGTCTATTTTGAGCGGTCTGTGAAAATGTAATATCCTCATCAGACTGACCCATAATAAATGTTCCCCCAGGAATTAACACCATACCATATGGTGCTTTATTTGTCTTGAGCTTATTCAAACGCACCCCAACCAATTCACCCGAATTTGTTGGTCCTTTACAACCAGCTAATGCTGCAAGACAAAAAGACAATAAAACAAAAAATTGGTATTGATTAAATTTCATATAATTAAGTGTAATGTCTTGTCTAGTTACAAAAATCTAATAAAGATAAAACAAAGTATTGAATGCAACAATTGTTCCTAAATTAAACTTGACAAATATTAGCAGTTTTGAAGTAACTAGAGCAATAGCCGTGCAAATAAATTTAAAAATGTAAATAACCGCTTACATTTTAACAAGATTTAACATAAAAAAAGCAGCGAAACGCTGCTTTTTTCTTATTTGTTTACCTGTTTTATATATTGCTCTACTGCCATGGTCATACTGGGAGCTTCAGGCGTAGGAGCCGGAATATCCAAAACAAGGTCATGTTTTAACAACTCTTGCTGCGTACTTGTACCAAAGGCGGCAACGCGGGTATTTTTCTGTTTAAAGTCAGGAAAGTTTTCATAAAGTGATTGTACACTTGATGGACTAAAGAAGACGATAATATCATAATAAACCTTTTCTAAATCGGTTATATCACTAATTACGGTACGAAACAATACCGCTGGGGTAAAGTCATAGCCATTTTCCTGAAGCCATTTCTGGGTTTCCTCATTCGCAACATCCGAACATGGAAAGATAAAACGCTCTTTACTGTGTTTCTTCAGTACATCCTCTAAATCCTTAGCGGTTTGTTTACCAAAGAAAATCTTGCGCTTGCGGTACTGAATATACTTTTGCAGGTATAGTGCAATCGTCTCCGAAATACAGAAGTACTTCATTTCAGAAGATACTTCATGTCGCATCTCTTCACAGACCCGAAAGAAGTGATCCACAGCATTCTTACTGGTAAAGATTACTGCTGAATAATCTGCGAAATTGATCTTATCCTTACGCACATCTTTTGCCGAAACCCCTTCAACATGAATAAAACCTCTAAAATCTAATCTAAGGTTATACTTCTCTGCCAAGGTGAAATATGGAGACTTATCATTTTCAGGTTTAGGCAAGGTAACTAAAATACTTTTTACCTTGTTGGCTCTTGCTACATCTACTTGCATATTCAACTTTTTAACTACTTAATAGTTTCACTAATATTAATACCGGGGCAACCTCAAGTGCACAAAGATAAAGAATTAAATAAAAAACTGAAAACGTCAGATTTCCAAAAAGCCTAAAAAATGTACGCAAAAACCTATAAATAAACAAGATAGAGACAATAACACTGAACAAAATTAACACAATCTTAAAGTATTCCACAGGAACAAAGAGTAAAATCAGTAGAAACGGCATCAGAAACAGCATACTATTAAAATATACCAAGTACAATACCGTCACATATTCCCTAACCAGCTTGTCCAATTCGAAGACAAAAGAAACAAAACGTATCAATAAAATTTTTACAATAAAAAGTATAGATACGACCAAGGAAACACGCAGATAATTCTCAAAATTTAAGAGGTGATAATGCACAAATGCGGACTCTATCAAGAGTATAAACAGGCCAAAAGCAAGACTAAATATCAGGTATAGAAAAATATAAGGCCATGAAGTGAGCATATTATCCTCCTTGCTTACCTGCTGTAAAGTTCTTTCATTATAAAAAGCATCCACGATCAGATTAAAATCAGCCGGGAATACCATGCGCACTATGCCCACAGCCGAGAATAAACAAAACACCACCGCCAATATCCATACGGGGCGTTGTTCTTTCTCCTTGCCCTGCTGGCTTTCTATCAGCGGGAGATTCCCGCCCATTTTAGCCATCGTCTTCTCTAAAGATATGCTCGTAGCCGCAATATCTGCCAAAAAAGCTTCCATAAGTTGATTTGGCCGGTCTTTAGGAGGGAACACATAATTGAAATTATCATGTTGAACCGGAGTCAGGCTATCCGTACTAAGCGCTTGCGCAGCAACTGGCAAGTCCCGCTCAGTCCTTTGTCCATAAGACAAGAACAGCAGACCCGTTATAAAAAAGGTAATTAGAAAATATCGCAACAAATACATTGGCTTTTTAAAAAATCCTAACTTTGTTGTAAAGTTAGAATAATTTATAACGCTAAAAAAGAAAACATGAAGCTATCGCCATTGACGCGCTGCACCTGGTGTGGAACAGATGAACTCTACGTAAAATATCATGATGAAGAATGGGGCAAACAGGTCTTGGCAGAACAAACTCTTTTTGAATTTTTAGTGTTAGAATCAGCCCAAGCGGGCTTAAGCTGGATCACCATTCTAAAGCGTAGAGAAGGCTATAGAAAGGCATTTGCAAATTTTGATTACCAGCAGGTCGCGCAGTTTAATGACCAAAAGATTGAAGCCTTAGTGCTAGATCCAGGCATTATCCGTCATCGGGGGAAGATCGCGGCAACCGTAAGTAATGCACAGCATTTTATGGAAATACAGGCGGAATTTGGCAGTTTTTACAACTACTTGTATAGCTTTATGCCAAATAATAGCCCCATTAATAATAGCTTAGTAGAAAACTTTCCAGCCCTAACCCATAGCCCGGAGTCCGATGCCCTTTCCAAAGATCTTAAAAAAAGAGGCTTTAAGTTTTTCGGCACAACCATATGTTACGCTTATATGCAGGCGGTTGGCATGGTCAATGATCATATTTACAGCTGTAGCTTCAAATAAAAAGCGGGGGCTAAAAATCGGTAAAAATTGTTCCGCAATCGATTTCTAAGCCTTAGAATTCGATAATCGGCAAAAAAATGCCCCTAGAAGCCTTGCAGACGACAAAACACATCTTTAGCGAAACAGACTAATTTATAGTAAAAACACAAAACTAAGCGTTATAAATTAAGACATCTTCATAATTAAACCAATTTAGCTTAGGTATTTTTCAAATTTCACAAAAGACAAGAAAGTCCATCGATTAATTTATATGTTTGTCGCATAATCATTTACACTAATATTATGGTACAGCCGTCTACTTTTGAGGAAGAAATCAAAAGTTACAAAAACAAGCAAAACGCCTGTGTAAAACTGATAGAGATTGTCAGTAATTTATGGTACAACGATTCTATTGAGCTCGTTCTCTTCCGGAATCAGCTTGCCGATCGTCGTGTAAGCCTTATTCTAAACCTGCACAAAAAGACCCACAGCCTTTCAGACAGTGAGCTAAGCATCTTTGAGACACTACGGATTGCAGAAGCGATCAAACAATTGGAGATTGCTCCCTCCCGTATTGACATTGGCACCTTGGCTCTAGAAGTAAGGCATCAGGGGATCGCTGAAGCAGACATACTTACCTTTGTCGGCAAACAATTGGATCAAGCCAATGCACAAAATAGCTTTGAGGCCAGAGATGTAGTTTTATATGGCTTTGGTAGAATCGGTCGTCTATTGGCAAGAGAACTAATCAGCAAGGTTGGTGCAGGCAAGCAATTGCGTCTACGAGCCATTGTTACCCGCGATGAGCTGGACTACAAAACATTAGAAAAAAGAGCAAACTTACTGCGTTACGACTCTATACATGGCGACTTCGAAGCGATTATAGAGGTGGCAGAAGATGCTAAAGCACTGCTGATCAATGGCGCGGCAGTACATATTATATCCGCAAAGAATCCCGAGGACATTGACTATCGCCAGTACGGCATAAACAATGCCCTTGTTATAGACAACACCGGTGCATTCCGAGATGACAAAGAACTTAATCGTCACCTACAATCCGGTGGAGCGGCACAAGTCCTCTTGACTGCCCCAGGTAAAGGTGTCCCAAATATCGTCTATGGAGTAAACGAGGCTGACATCGAAACGGCAACAAGCCCCTTGTTTTCAGCAGCATCCTGTACGACAAATGCAATATCGCCAATACTAGCTATTATTCAGGACAAGCTAGGCATTGAGAAAGGCCATATTGAAACCATCCATGCCTATACCAATGACCAGAATCTTGTAGACAATATGCACAAGAAGTCTAGAAGAGGTCGTGCAGCAGCATTAAATATGGTTATCACAGAGACAGGCGCAGGAACAGCAGTAGCTAAGGTAAGACCAGATCTTGCCGGAAAGCTAACCTCCAATGCCATCCGTGTCCCTGTCCCAAATGGCTCCTTGGCCATCCTAAATCTACAGCTCAGCAATCCATCTAGCGTAGAGCAGATCAATAGCCTCCTGAAGGAAGCCGCATTAGCAGGCAAACTCGTCGAGCAGATTGCCTACTCTAACAATGTGGAGTTGGTGTCTTCAGACATAATAGGTACCACCGCAGCCGCAGTAGTAGATGCCCCAGCGACAATCGTTTCGGCAGATGGGCAACAAGCAATTTTGTACATATGGTATGACAACGAATATGGCTACACCCATCAGGTAATGCGTCTGGCGCGTCATATTGCAGGTGTAAGAAGATACACCTATTATTAATTCGTCCAATTTTCAAATGTAATATGTCCCAAAAGGACGTGTAGGGGCCTTTATTATGAAGGCCCCTTGCATTTAGCCCTGCCCTAAGTCCGTTATCCCAATCCAAATTCTTAACTTTGCAGTATGGCTAAAAATCTGCAAGTAACAATCGATAAGGAATCCGGATTTTGCTTTGGTGTTGTCTATGCAATAGACATGGCTGAAGAAATCCTGGAAGAGGATGGCTATCTGTATTGCCTAGGAGACATTGTACATAATGACGAGGAGGTCGCACGCTTAAAAGCAAAAGGCTTACGCATTATTGGGCATGAAGATTTAGTAAAATTAAGCAATGAAAAAGTACTAATTCGAGCCCATGGAGAAGCCCCAGAAACTTATAAGATTGCACTCGAGCATAATATTACCTTAATCGATGCCTCATGTCCGGTGGTGCTGAAGCTACAGAACCGTATTAAAACCTCACATGACGACAACGAGAAGATCCTTATCTTTGGCAAGCATGGTCATGCCGAGGTGATTGGCCTACAAGGACAAACGAACAATGAAGCCATCGTCTTTCAAGATATTGCAGAATTAGACCAGGTAAGCCTGCCTGAATCCTTCACGCTTTATAGTCAAACGACAAAGAGTGTGGACAAATTTTATGAAATCAAGGCGGAGCTAATTAATAGGGGGCATCAAGTTAAAGCCAATGACACCATCTGTAGACAGGTATCCAACCGCTACGAAGACCTAGGAGCTTTTGCCAAGCAATATGACAAAGTGGTATTTGTCTCGGGTAAAAAATCCTCCAACGGCAAGGTGTTGTATGATGTCTGTAAAGAGGCCAACCCAAACAGTTACTTTGTCTCAGACTCTGCGGAGATTGACCCCACCAACTTTAATCCAAATGAAACCATTGGTATTTGTGGAGCTACCTCTACCCCAATGTGGTTAATGAAAAAGGTTAAACAGGTACTAGAAGAGCTCTAAATCAGGTCATGTAATCTTCATTTTCGAGAACATTCCACAGTTTCCTATATATTTTAATTATTTTTACAACAATGAGTAGTAAAGCAACGAAGGGTGTTTTGTTGGTTCAATTAGGTACGCCGGATTCACCAACAACCAGTGATGTTCGTAAATATTTAACAGAATTCTTGATGGACCCTAGAGTCATGGACATCCCTTACATGGGACGCACCATGCTCGTAAAAGGCGTTATTGTCCCAAAACGCGCTGAATTATCGGCTGCGACCTACAAAACAATTTGGAGCGAGCAGACTGGCTCTCCACTGCGTTATTACAGTGACCTACAACGAGATTTACTTCAAAAAGAACTAGGTCCTGAATACCATGTAGAGCTTGCCATGCGGTATCAAAACCCTTCCTTAGAAGATGTTTTAAAGAAGATGGAAGGCATGCTTCTAGAGTCTATACGCGTTATCCCATTATTCCCACAATATGCTTCAGCGACTACAGGCTCGATTATTGATCGGGTTATGGAGATTATGCGCGAATGGCAGTACCTGCCCAATGTAAGCTTTGTCAGCAACTACTGCGACGATGAAGAAATGATAGCGACCTATGCAAAGCATGGTCAAGAACATGACTTAGACAGTTTCGATCATATTCTATTTAGCTATCATGGCTTACCTGTACGTCAATTGGCCAAGGCAGATCCTAATCGCTTAGATGCTTGTCCAGATGCTGGATGTGACTCCTGCAAAGTAGAGAAAAAGCCATTTTGCTACCTCTCCCAATGCTATGCCACCACCAGAGCTATAGTAAACAAGCTTAATATCCCGGAGGATAAGTATACGCTATGCTTCCAATCCCGTCTAGGCAAGACACCTTGGATACAGCCCTACACCTCAGACACCCTGCATAAGCTAGCGGAACAAGGTGTTAAAAAGCTATTAGTCTTTAGTCCAGCCTTTGTGGCCGACTGTATAGAGACATTGGATGAAATACTAGTAGAATATGCCGATGAGTTCAAAGCCTTAGGGGGTGAAGAAGTCGCCATGGTGGAAAGCCTAAACGACGATCCGCAATGGATAAATGTATTAAAGCGACTGGCTTTAGAAAAGTAAAAAACTATGTTGATATTTAACGCAATACTACTTTTAATCTTTGATTTTTATATATTTTTCGCACTTCGGGCGACAAAGATTAAGGTTGTGAAGACAAAATGGTTTAGTTTTATTTGGTGGGGCTATTCCATCGGACTACTCCTAGGCTTGTTTGTATCTGCGAAATACAACATCCCACTTATGTATCGCTCGGTAATATTAGTAGCCTTCTTTATGACGGCAGCGAGTAAGTTTATCTTTATCCTAATCTTACTGGCGGATGATATTCGTCGCGGGGGCGTATGGATTACCCGCCTGCTATCTCCCAACAAGAGTGAATCCCTAGCCGAAAGGATAGAGGACCTTAAAGAACCCCTCCCTGAAACTCCTACACATGGCATTAGCCGATCTGAGTTTCTCACAAAGTCAGGCATACTGGTTGCATCCCTACCGATAGTCCCCTTAGCTTGGGGTGTTATCTCTGGCGGATACGATTATCAATTAAGAAGACAGAAGCTTTATCTCCCGAATC
>JASLCA010000193.1 GCA_030146225.1 Sphingobacterium sp.
ATCTTTTTTTAGGACATAAGCTAAGCCTAAGTCCGACAGCTGAGCCAAACTCGGTAAGCTTGGCAGGATGCGACAAGTTCCCCGCTATAGGCGTAAACAGTTGCCGAAATGCAGCATTTGATCTTCGCTATGTCAAGCCAATTGTATGGCCAAATTCAAGCCTAAGTCTGACAGCTGAGCCAAGCTTGGCAGGCATAGCAGCATGCGACAAGTAAAAACCCCTACAAGCCCCAATTAAGCAGCCTCAGACCGCTCAACTCAGATCTGCAACCCACGTCCTGATTTTTTAGCATACAGGGCGCATCTGTGCGCTAAATACGCTTTCCTGAGGCCTTAATTTTTTTAACTAAATACTGTTGTTTTGTAGCTTAAAAGGGCTAAAAAGCTAAAGATTTTCAATAACTTCGTTGCATGGCAAAATTAATTAACCTTAAAAGTTTCAAGGAATTCTTGAATTCAAGTACCGGTGGTGGTATGCTTTTATTCCTCTGTTTGATTGTTTCGTTAACAATTGCAAACACTTCGCTTGCAGACTCCTTTAACAATCTATTAGCGACTAAGCTCGGCTTCGAAAATGAAAGCATACAGCTAAACTATTCGATTGCAGCCTGGATCAATGATGGCTTAATGGCGATCTTCTTCTTGCTGGTAGGATTAGAGATCAAAAGAGAACTCGTTGAGGGTGAATTATCCTCCCCACGACAAGCTGCACTACCCATTCTGGCAGCCATTGGCGGTGCCATAATTCCTGCAAGTATCTATATTCTATTTAACCACAATCAAGAGACACACCATGGTTGGGCAATCCCTATGGCTACAGATATCGCATTTGCATTGGCTGTAATCAACTTACTGGGCAAGCGTGTGCCTGTAGCGCTAAAAGTATTTTTAGCCGCGCTAGCAATTGTAGATGACCTGCTGGCCATCTTGGTTATTGCCTTCTTCTATTCCTCAGACTTACACTTGACTTATATGCTTTATGCTGCAATAGGCATGGGCGTATTAATAGCTTTCAACCGTTTTGGGGTAAAGCAAATTTGGATGTACCTGATTCCAGGCGTATTTATTTGGTATTTCGTACATCATTCTGGCATCCATGCTACCATTGCAGGTGTATTGGTTGCGATGACCTTACCTACCACACCAGATGACAAGGAATCCCCACTTGAAAAGTTAGAACACTTGCTTGTAAAGCCAGTTAACTTTATAATTGTACCCTTATTTGCCTTAGCCAATACCAATATTACCTTCCAGAGTGAAATGATAGGGGGCTTAAGCTCGCCTATGGGACTAGGTATTATCTTAGGCTTAGTCTTGGGTAAGACCATAGGTATCTTTACGACCAGTTGGATCTGCGTTAAATCAGGCCTGGCACAACTACCCGAGATGACCAAATGGAGTCATATCGTGGGGGTTGGTATGCTTGGTGGTATCGGCTTTACCATGTCTATCTTTGTGTCCCTATTATCCTTCGATGATGCCCTGCATATAGAAGAAGCAAAACTTGCTGTACTTTTAGGCTCCCTGATATCGGGTATCTGCGGGTATATCTTCTTAAATGCCTTAAGCAAGAAGAGCGCAAATTAATTAACAATACTTTATAAAGTAAAAAGCCGCATAGCCTAGAAAGCTATGCGGCTTTTGTAAAGACAGTCAGCTGACACGCAATTAATTAGGCCTTGCGTGGATAACAAGCCAGCTTGAGCTCCATTAAGGATGTCAAGTAAGCTATGGCAGTCCTAGTGCCTTAGTTAAGCTGCAGCCAGATGCATAAAAAAGCGCCTGTATCCCAAAGACACAAGCGCTTTTCTTAATAAAAGTCTATACAAGCAAAGCTTATATAGAATTATAACATTTCACTGTCGGTAGCAGACTCAGGAGCCTTATCAATCAATTCCATAAACTGATCCAGTTTAGGCGTGATAATAATTTGTGTCCTACGGTTGCGTGCTTTACCATCCGCAGAGCTGTTCTCAGCAATAGGATTGTATTCACCACGACCACCAGCAGTAAGACGCTTAGGATCCACTGCATAGTTGTTCTGAAGCGCTTGTACCACAGAGGATGCGCGCAACGTACTCAAATCCCAGTTGTTGCGGATATTTGGTTTAGAGATTGGATCAGTATCTGTATTCCCCTCTATCAACACATCATAATCCTTATAATCTTGAATAATCTTTGCAATCTTACTCAATGTCTCACCAGCTCTATCCGAGATCTCATAGCTCCCCGACTTGTACAGCATATTGTCCGACAAAGAGATGTATACAACGCCCTTTAACACCTTGACATCCACATCCCGAAGCTCTTCTCTACTTAAGGAACGGGTTAGGTTGTTGGTCAAGACCACATTCAGCGAATCACTCTTATTTTTGGTGTTAACCAAGTGTTGAATGTATTTATTCGAAGCATTAATCTCATCCACCAACTTGGAAATATTAGCATTCCCTTGGCTATTTTGATTAATACTATTGTCTAAAGTACTTTGTAGACGACCCAGTGCTTCCTTCAACGTACCATTGTTCTTACGTTCATACTCCAGCTGATCCTCTAAACTCTTTATTCTGGCCCTACTCTCCGTAAGGTCCAATTGGCCTTTCTGGTAAAGGCTGGCCAAATCTTGATGTTGCGTTTGCAAAGCGACGTATTTCTTGTTGCTTACACAGCCCGTAAGAAATAGTCCCGAGACCAACACGGACATCGTTATCATCCTTTTATTTATCATACCATTACATTTTAAGTACTAGGTTAAAGATACAAAAGTATTAACTAAACAAGAAGCATCTATAGCCAATAAATGTTAAATTAAAAATGCCCGAATAGCTTAAAACTATTCGGGCATATC
>JASLCA010000216.1 GCA_030146225.1 Sphingobacterium sp.
ATAAAACTTTACTGCTCGTGCAAAATACATTAAGCCATTATAGGAATGCGACTCGACTTCTGTGCCCGCAAACTCCCCCATCATGTGGGCATCATTAAGACCTGTAAAGCTTAAACTAGCAGCTCCCAAAGCATTATACTGATAGGCATCCGCAAATTCCGTCCAAACTATACTTTTATTTAACATATAGGGCTGCAAAAAACCTTTTTGACTAGGTTGATTAGCCAGGTTAATAATGATTCTAGTAGCAATCATAGCCGAGGTAACCTTTGTCGTTGACTCCGTATCTGTATTAACCTTGTCAAAGGACTTGCATGCTAGAATACATAGCAAAAGCCCTATAAATAATATTTTTATATGATTTTTCATCTCATTTTTAATTAAAAGACAGGCATTTAAAAACGCACATTAATATTAAATCCAACATAGCGCATCGAGGGCGAGTTAAGGTCCTCCATCCCTATATCTGGATCCGAGAATCTATACTCCTTGGTCCAAATAAATACGTTTTGTCCCGTTACTGCTAGTCGAGCACTTTTAGCCCGAACCCTATTGGCCAGCTTGCTAGGTAGTGAATAGCTTAAAGAAACTTCCCGTAGCTTAAAGAAGGTCTCATCCCAGATATTACGGATCCCCGAATTAGCAGTCCGCCAATAAGACTCATAAGACACCTTAGTATCATTAGGCGCAAAAACCCTTGTATCAGTAAGTATTTGCCCATAGTGATCATAAGTAACTCCCCCTGAGACAAGCTTCACGCCAGTCCCAACAAAGGTTTTATTCCCATTCACTACCTCCTCATATCGTTCCTTAGTATCCGCATCAGGATGCGCTCCGGTTTGCCATAGTCGCGCATTCAGACTTGAATAGGAAAGCCCCTTAATCCGACCATCGAAACTAAAAGAAAATGCAAAATCTCGAAATCGCAGATTGTTGGTAAAGCCCCAGAACCATTTTGGATTTGTATAGCCGTACAAGCGCGCGGCATGCGTAGCAGCAATCGGAGTTCCAGAGCTGTTATGAATCACTTGACCATCTGGGCTGCGCTCCCAATCCCGGGTGACATAATGATCTGTACGTAGACCTGTTTTCACATAGAGCGCATCTGCGGAATACTCAGGATCCAACCTATGGTAGTAATTCAAGTTTTGTGAAAGGTTCATCAGCGTAGACCATTCCCAGTTTGGGTTCCTAATCGGAATGGCACCTAAGCTTATTTCATGTCCTTTGGTCATGCGTTCCTCCTTGGAATTAATTAATCGAGAGGAAAAGCCGGTGCTTTCAGAAATACTTGCCGCCATAATACTGTTGTACTCTTTGCGGTAGTAATAGGTGTAATCCCCATAAACTCTATTTTTCAAGAATGAAAAATCCATCCCAACCTCCCTCAGTCTTCGTTGTGTAGGAGAAATTGTAAAATCCTTAATCGAGTTGGGGTAGGTCGCACTGGACATGCCATCCCAAGCATTGGTGCGTACCACAAAAGACTGATTAATCTCATAAGGCTTCAAAATCTGCTTGGTCACCGCCTCCGAAGCGCGAAGCTTAAGCAAGCTTAGCCAATCAGGCTTGGCAAATAATTCGGAGACAATTAAACTGCTAGATATAGATGGGTAGAAATATGACCTATTCTCCTCTGGCAGTGTAGATGACCAATCTGTACGACCAGTAGCCTCTACAAAAAGCAGGTTCCGCCATGACAGGGCCAGTCGACTATACAGGCTATTGGTCATCTCCTTAACTTTGTCTTCTACCGTAGACACAGGGCCTACGGAATTACGCAAGGAGTAAAACCCAGGAATAGCCAAGCCATTGACGGTGGAGGCAATCAAGTTATTATCTCTTCTATAAAATATAGATCCCCCCAGAAGGCCATCAATCCCAAAGTCTTTTATTTTCTGCTGTACACTTAAAATTAAATCGTTGTTAGTAGAGTAGCCATCATACTTACCTGTCCAATACTTCCCACGACTGTCAAAGCCCGAAAAGCCACCTCTTGTGCCGTAAATACCTTTGGGATTCCGTTGCTCTTTGGTATTCGCATAGAAGTCATAGCCCGTTCGCAAGACCAATTTAGCCCAATCATTGAGCTGATAATTAACCGTCAAGGCTGCGTTGAGCTTGTTGATATACTCAGCCATAAGCTTCTCATAGGCCGACAAATAGGGGTTATCATACCAAGCATTATAATGCCAATTTTGCTTTTCGTCTTTCAGCAGCCAATAATCCTTAAACTGCCGTACATCATATTCAGGGCCTGTCCATACCAAGAGATTATAGATATAGCCTTGCGCATGATAGCCTGCCCCAAAATCATTTGGGCTAGCATGCCGATTGTAAGCAAAGCGACTTTCGAAGTTAAGCCGTTCGGAGAGCATGGTCTCTCCAGCAATGCTAAAATTGCTCATATTCAAAACGGTATTAGGGTACTGCCCTTTGTTAAAAATATGACTTAAGCTCGTGGTAATACTCCCCCGCTCACCCTGATTAGTAAAGCTGATGCTGTTGTTGGTAATAAAGCCAGGTTCTAAAAAATTCTTAAAATTAGCCTTCCCCTTAGCCGTTAGTTCTGACTCCTCCATCGCTTTGGTAATTGGATTCCACTGACTGTAGCGCCGCCCAATATCCAACTTATCCCCCCAGACCTCATCATCCGTATTGTACTTGCCCCCATAGCCAGCTGAATAGGAAGATTGCACCTTGGGCAACATCAAAAAGCCAGAGAAAAACATATTGTTCGTATTTATAGCTATATCCGTACCCTTATGCGCCAAGCCCTTCTTGGTGCTTATCATAATTGCCCCACCGGCCCCGCGTTGACCATAGAGTACCGTTGCAGTGGCTCCTTTAAGCACATTGATATTTTCAATATTATCTACAGGAATATCTCGTAAGCTTATATTGTCATAGAGCACCCCATCAATAACTAGGATAGGATTCATCCCACGTAGACTAATGCTCGGCATCCTATTAAACTCCGTGCTATTTAAAACACGTAAGCCTGAAATCCGCCCTGTTAAAGTAGTCCCCACATCCACCCCCTTAACCTTTTGCAGCTCTTCCCCTTTAATCTCTTGTACCGCATAGCCTAAAGCCCTTTTTTCCCGCTTCAAGCCTAGCGCAGTAACCACCACCTCTTGTAGAGCTTCCACAGACTTACTTAAGCTGACAAGCATCGCCTCATTCGCTAGCACATAATGCGCTTGGTAGCCCAGCAAGCTTAAGATTAAGACAGCCCCCTCGGGCACCTCTGCTAGTACGAATACTCCATTGGCATCCGTTATGGATAGGGTATTTGTATCCTGAACGCGCACGGAGACACCCGACAATGGAAGGCCCGTTTCGGCGTCCATAACCTTCCCACTCACACGCTTCTGAAGAACAGGATCCCCAAACAGTTCGCTTGCCAAGGGCCCCCTATTAAAATCCTGAGGCAAGCTGTAAATCATTAAAGTTTTAGACGTTGAAGCTTCGGCTCCAAGCAAGCTAACGACTGAATGTGAAGACTTAAGTATAAGGCTACTAGCCCCTACATCGGCCATAAAAGCCTGTCCTAAACAACATAAGAACAGAATTTTAAGATTGACTTTGATTCTTTTCATAATTGTAATTATTTGGTTGTATTAATTTCCTATGTCTAAGCCTGAAGTCTCATTCATAGCAAACCATTTGCAACACAAGTGAATTACAATCCCTTAACTATGAATCATATTTCCAAACCATCAGATAAAGACGTAAATTGCCTTATAAATCTAAAATCAAAAAAAACATGCGAACGATAAAAACATTTGATAATCCGATTGATGCGCATATTATAAAGACAAAGCTCGAGAGTGAAGGCATTATGTGTTATATAACCGATGAAAACACGATTGGCCTAAACCCCATGCT
>JASLCA010000222.1 GCA_030146225.1 Sphingobacterium sp.
CCGTAGTTGGGCTAGGCTATGAGCGTATAGCACCAGGCTACGAAACCTTAGGCGCATATTATTTCAGCAATGATTTTGAAAACTTCACATTCAACTATATGCAGCCATTGCTAAAGGAAAAAGCAAATATCGCGATAAACTTAGGCCTGCAAAGGGATGATTTAGAAAGACAAAAAGCCTCCCGTACCAACCGTTTTATCGGTTCAGCAAACTTAAATATAAACCCAAGCCAATATCTAAATGCCAGCCTGAGCTACTCGAATTTCCAAACCCACGTCAATATCAAGCCGCAGTTTGACTACATTAATGCGACGGATCAATTTTACCGGGCAGACACCCTCAACTTTATACAGCTATCCCAAAATGCCAGCGCAAATATTAACTATATTTTAAGTAATGACGCAATCAAAAGCCAGAATCTAAACCTGAACCTGACCTACCAAATCGCAAGTGATGAGCAAGGAGGAATCGTACAAAAAGGGAATGCTTCAGGTTTTTACAGTGGTATGGCATCCTATAGCATTAGCCTGCCTAAACCTGCTTTACAACTTTCTGGAGCATTCAATTATACTCACAATACCATCGGTCGTCAAGATACACGCACCCTAGGCCCCACACTGGCCATAAGCAAAAAATTCTTTGACAACAAGCTACAGGCAGGCCTGAGCAGCTCTTATAACAGCAGCATTGCTACGCAGCTTGCCAAAACTAGCTTTATGAATATCAGACTATCGACAAGCTACAGCTTATTAAAGAAGCACAACCTAGGCCTATCCATTATTAATCAAAGCCGCAAGCTAGGTGTTCAGTCCCGAAAGAATGATCTTACCGCAACCTTAACCTATAACTATGCCTTTAGTCTAGATAATTTTTGGACCAAAAAGAATGAACGAGCAGCAGTTATAAAACAAGAAAAAGATCAACTAGTCCATAAGCAAGCTAGATGGTCAAATCAAATATGGACAGAAAACACAGCAGCTAATACGGCCATCGAAAGAGATTTTCTGCAAGCACAAACTCAATTAAAGCTGTCAGAGGATACATTCACTGAAGTTTATAGAGATTTAACAGCACACAATAGCCTAAAGCCATGAGCGTTCAAAGACTGTATAAGCCCCTACCACAACTATTGCTCTTAGCAAATATGAGCAGCTGCCTTCTGATTGCACAAGAAAAATCAGTCGCTATAGATGGCAGTCAAGGTAACTTGGTTCGTACCGCAGCACCATTTCTACGCATTGCGCCTGATACACGGAGTGCAGCTATGGGCAATGTAGGCGTCGCCAACACAGTTGATGCGAATAGTATCTTTTGGAATAGTGCGAAATATGCATTTGTCCGCCAGCGATTAGGACTAACAGCCAATTATACCCCTTGGTTACGCAAGATCGTTAAGGACGTGAAGCTGGTTTCGCTAGCAGGCTTTTATCAGCTAAACTCAAGGCATACCCTAGCTGCTGGCTTAAGGTACTTCTCTTGGGGAGAAGTCAATTTCACAGATGACGCAGGTACTTACCTGCAACTGGTAAAGCCCTATGAGCTAGCTATAGATGTTGCTTACGCATATCAAGTAGCCCCCTATCTCTCTCTTTCGGTTACACCCAAGTTTATCTATGCTCGCTTAGGTGTTCAAAACATGGCTTATGAATATGGCGCAAGTCAAGCCTTTGCTATGGACTTAAGTGCCTATGCACATCACTTAGTTAGGCTGGGAAGTAAAGAAGGAAAAATAGCCTATGGCCTGTCTGCTAGCAACCTAGGTCAGCAGATGACCTATGGCATACAAGAGCAACAGCTTCCTCGGAATTTACGATTGGGGAGCAGTGTGAGCTATCCGTTAGACCCACAGCTATGGATATCCTATTCAATAGACATTAATAGGCCTATGCTGCAAAAAGAAGATTCACAGACAATAACCCTAAACGAACTGAAAAAATACAGCCTAGCAACAGGCATAGAGCTGGACTACGATAAGCAGCTAGCCCTGCGAGCGGGCTATTATCATGGAAGTACCTCCTATGGAGAACGCAGATATATTACTGCAGGTGCGGCCTTTGGATATCAACCTTGGAATTTTGGCTTAGCCTATATTATTCCCACGAGCAAGAGCAATCCCTTGGCCAACACCCTCCGCTTCTCCTTAAGTTACTCATGGGAAAATTAATATATGCCCCGCTATAGGCTTGCCAAGGCATAGAGATAGCAAAATAATAAAGAGCAACCTAAAATGTTGCAAGAAAAAGCGAGCGGCTTTAAGGCCTTCGCTAAATGCCATAAGCGATAGATTATGAAGAAAAATATAAAAACCGCTATATTATTGGTCCTCCTTAGCCTTAGCGCTTTAGGACAGCAACAGCCTGTACAGGTGATTACACAGCTAATCCCACCGTATAGTACACGTGTGGCTGACTATTATACGGGCAACTATGAGCGCCTTATCGTGACACTGACCAATCAAGATTTACTCAAACCCCAATTGCGCGTACGCTTGCGCATGCGTATAGAAGGCCAAGGAGTACTCCTACAGACGACAGACCAAGCATACCTCCCTGAAATCAGCTTAGAGGCAGGTATACCGTTACGACTTAGCTTGCAGGACTTGGCCCCATACTTCGATCTACGCAACCTGCAGCTTCAGGGGATTGCCCGCAATCGTTATACACAAGATGGGCAGCTTCCTGAAGGTTATTATCGCTTTATGTTTCAAGCAATTGAAGCAGGGACTGGGCAGGTGCTATCTCGCCCTCAATATGCCATGGCTTGGCTGAACTTAAGTGAGCCGCCGCTACTCAATCTGCCCCTTAAAAACGCAAAAACCGTATTTCAGGAGCCACAGTATACTGTATTCCAATGGACACCCCGACACCTTGCCTCTCCTAATGCCGCCTTTGCGGGAGCCTATGAATTTACGTTAGTAGAGATCTGGGACAAGAATATACCCCCAGAAGCTGCATTTCAGAGCAGCATGCCACTCTATCAGACTACATCCAGATCCAGCAGTCTACTTTATGGACCTGGAGAGCCAGCATTATTACCAGGCAAAAGTTATGCTTGGCGTGTACGAGCTATCGCACAACAGGGCGCAGATGAACTCAGCCTCTTTAAAAACAATGGCTATAGCGAAATTTTTTGGTTTACGCTAGAAAGTAATTGTAAAGCACCATCCATGGTACAAACAAGCCCCTTGTCCCATGCCCGCGCTGAGATAAGCTGGTTGGCAGACATGCATATCGAGGAATATGAAGTAGCCTATCGCTTGACAGGGAATACAAACAATGCCTGGTTCACAAAAAAAACACGTGAAAACAAAATAATCCTTACTGCCCTACAAGAAAATGCGAATTATGAAGTCAAGGTAGGCAGTATATGCAGCAATGGGGAGACCTTATACACGGAAGTAAAAACATTTACAAGCCTGATGACTAGAAAAGTAGATCTAGCAGACTGTGGCATAAAGGTAGATGTAACCATTAAGAACCGAGAGCCTATGCCGCAACTAGTCCAAGGGAGCATCATTTACGCAGGCGACTTTGAGATTGGTTTAATTGAAGTCAGAGGAGGCGATGGGAGATACAGCGGTCGTGGTTATGTCAACATCCCCTACTTAGGGCTTTTACGCTTAGCAGTGCGCTTCGACAACATCTATGTCAATACAGAAGGACAGCTTGTAAATGGCCGTTTAGAATCTGAGTATGATCATACAGAAAAGGGCATCCTCTCAGGAAAGCAATTAATAGAAGAAATTAAACAAATCGCTACCCTGATCAATGATCTTATACAAATGACAATTGACAAGGATTATGCCGTCATCAAAGCCTTACTAGAAAATATTAAGGAACAAGTCGAAGAGTACCTCCCACAAGAGATGAAGGACAATATCTATACAGCAGCAGACAAGGTAGATGAAGCTAAGAAAAGCTATGATCAGGCACTGCAAACTAAAAACAGCAACGATGCCAGCCCTGAAGAAAAAGAAGCCGCGGATAAGGAACTCGAAAAGGCCAATAAAGATTACAAAGAAGCAGTAAAACAATTGAATGCCGCACAAAAAGAAGCCGAAAAACTGATTAGTAATGCTGCTAAAATTATTATGAAGGCTATTAAACGCATACAGAAAGAACAGGTGGACAATAATACAAGCATCAATGACTATGAAAATCAGCACAAAACTTTTGTAGAAAAAACCTATGAAGATCAAGGCCTAAAAAGCCAGGAGGCTACACAAAAAAGTAGCTTTAAATTAATCAGTATGAGTATGATAGATGCTGGGACAGAATTTATAGATGTAAACCTCGTCAATCAAGCTAAATCATTGTTTAAGCAGCGTAAACAAGCACTTCGCACCGCTATTTACAAGTCCTTTATAAATTACTTTAGTCGAGAGGAAAACCTGGAGAACAACCTTAAATCGGATGATAAGATCAATGGAAAACGCGTCATTCAATATGTAATAGAAAACTTAAGCACAAGTGCTACTGATCCTAAAAAACAGGAAGAAGATATTATCCTTGACATTAAGAAGATGATGGAAGAGGATATAGAAAAATTAATAATTCTTAACAATTAGCTATTTGGAAGATATGAAAAACCTGCTCATAAAAATCTTACCTACTTGGCTCCTGCTCGTCC
>JASLCA010000240.1 GCA_030146225.1 Sphingobacterium sp.
ATCACTAGTCATGGCTTTTACGATTGGCTAAGTAAAAGACGATGGGCACAATCGTAAAGGACAGCACTAAGCAGACTATCAGTCCCCCTACTATCATTATGGCCAATGGCTTTTGAATCTCAGAACCCATGCCTGTGGAAAGGGCTGCAGGCAATAACCCCATAGAGCCCATCAAAGCAATCATAACTACCGGGCGTATTCTACTGCGAACGCCTAGATCAATAGCTGTTAACAGGGGCATCTTATGGGCTAGGTTTTCCCGAATCATCCCTATCAGCACAATCCCGTCTATGGTGGCTACCCCAAATAGGATAATAAAGCCTATCCCTGCCGATATGCCAAAGATGGTTCCGGTCATCCATAAGGATAGGAAGCCTCCGATAAATGCAAAGGCTAATGTCAAGGCTGATACTGCGGTATCCTTAACATTTCCAAAGTTAAAATACAGTAAAAGCAAGATTAACACTAACGATACGGGCACCACTAAGGTCAGTTGCTTGGTAGCGCGCTCTTTACTTTCAAACTCTCCGGCCCAAGTCATATGCTGGGTTCTAGGTAGCTTTACCTCTTTTTCTACTAGCGCCTTGGCTTCTGCAATTGTGCTCCCCAAGTCTCGGCCATCTATGCTAAAGCCTACGCCTATATACCGGCTGTTTCCTTCTCTATAGATAAATGCAGGGCCTGTTTGATAGTCGATGGTGGCAATCTCCTGTAGGGGGATGCTCTGCCCATTGCTTGTGGCTATTAATATATTACCAATCTTATTGGGGGTATCTCTGTACTGCTCTTCAAAGCGCAATACCACATCAAACTGCCGATCCCCTTCATAGAACTTGGTCGCTGCCTGCCCGCCTATGGTCATCGCAATTACGGCTTGTATATCGGCGGTATTGACGCCATACTTTGCCATCTTGCTATCATGTAGCTGAATTCTTAATTCGGGCAAGCCAATGTTTTTATAGACATTAATATCGGTGATCCCCTGAACTTTGCCAATGCTACTGGCCACCTGATTGGCATACTTCTCGAGCTCGAACAGGTCATCCCCGAAGATCTTTATAACGAGTGAACTCTTTACACCCGCAACATACTCCTCTACATTATCTTGTATTGGCTGACTAAAGCCAAAGTTTATGCCTGGATAATGGTCTAGTCGCTCTCGAATCTCTTGTATTATCTCCTCCTTGCTTACACTTCGAGTCCAGGTTTTTTCATCTTTGAGTTGAACATTAAATTCAATATTAAAAAAGCCTGTGGGATCTGTTCCATCATTGGGTCTTCCGGTCTGCGTCAGCACAAAATCTATTTCAGGCAGGTCTTTTACCATAATGCCTTTCATCTCCTTGGCTAGTCGGGTGGACTCCTTTAGGCTAATGCTATTGGGTAAGGTGGCGCGGATATAAATTGCTCCTTCATTTAGCTTGGGCAAAAACTCTGAGCCATAATGCATAAACTTCAGTCCGCAGAGCACTAGCAAGCCTATAAATATGGCGATAGATGCTTTCTTAAAGCGGAAGGATATGCTGTACAAGCCATAGATGCTACGCTGGAAGAAGCGGGTAATAAAGTTCTCTTTCTCGGTTATGTCTTTTGTAAATAACAGCTTACACATAGCTGGCACATAGGTTAGGCTTAGTATTAGGGAGCCTAAGAGTGCATAGCCTAGGGTAAAGGCTAGTGGGGTAAACATCTTGCCCTCGACCTTCTGAAAGGAGAAGATAGGTAGCAAGGCAACAATCAAGATTAGGAGTGCAAAGAAGATATAAGAGGCTACGCTGCCTGCACTTTTCTTAATGGCTCCCATCTTGGACATCTTCGCAAAGCGCGCTGGGCCTACACGATGAGACATGGTCGCTAAGGCTACAAAGACGGTTTCCACAATTACGAGCGTGCCTTCTAGCAGCAGTCCAAAGTCTAAGGAGCCCATGGATATAAGGTTTGCAGGCAGACCTTGGATGCGCAACATAATAATGGCAAACAAGAAGGACAGCGGGATAACCGAAGCAACGATAAAGGTTGACTTCCAGTTGTAGAGGAAGATAAATACGATTAAGGAAACTAATAGTATACCTTCTATCAGGTTTTTGGAGACAGTAAACACGGTATTGTTTACCAAGTGGGTTCTATCCACTACGGTCTCAATGCTGGTATGCTCTGGCAGCACTCTTGTGTTGAGCTCTGCTACCTTATCTTTTAAGCGCTGAATTACCTCGGATGGATTTTCTCCCCGCAGCATTACGACAATTCCTTGTACCACATCATCCATCTCATTGTAGCTGACTTGCCCTAAGCGGGGCTTGTTGGCAATCTTTACATCGGCTACATTTTTAATAAGTACGGGGGTGGATCCATTAAGCTTAATGGTTATATTCCCGATATCTTCTAGCTTGTCTAATAAGCCTACTCCGCGGACTACATAGGCTTGATCTCCTTGTTCGATTACATCTCCGCCCACATTTATATTGGACTTCGAAACGGCATCAAATACATCTAATGGGGATAGGTCATAGTTCTTAAGTTCGGTTGGATTGATCTTAATCTCATAGATTTTTTCCTCGCCCCCAAAGCTGACTACATCGGCTACTCCAGGTACAGATAGAAGCTCCCGCTCTATTACCCAATCTTGTATGGCGGTTACTTCCTTTAAGGGGAGATCACTCTTGATTACATAGCGGAATATTTCGCCAGTAGCTCCTGACGGCGGCTCAATGGCCGCATCGGCTCCTTCTGGCAAGGTCACTCCACTTAATTTATTGGATACATACTGTTGCGCATAAAAATCGTCTACTGCATCTTCGAATTGCACCGTAACTACGGATAATCCAAACAAGGATATCGAGCGAATACTGGACTTATGAGGGATGCTATTCATCTCCTTGGAGATTGGCAGGGTAACCAGCTTCTCCATCTCTTCGGCGCTTCTACCTGACCATTGGGTAATGATACGAGCGCGGGTATTGGTCACATCTGGAAAGGCTTCAATCGGCGTATGAAATAGTGCATAGATTCCCGAAAAAAGCAGTAACATGACCATAAACAATACTAAGGTCGTATTGCGCAACGAAAACGTCACGA
>JASLCA010000243.1 GCA_030146225.1 Sphingobacterium sp.
AATGTCTTTAAAGAAGCTTATGTCGCCTGCTTGTTGCCATCTTTGCTTTAATACTCGCTTGTCGGCATTTTTATGGGGATCTATGTTTTCTATTTTATTAGCTAGCGTTTGATTAAAAATGGAGGCGCCAATGGAATATTCTCCAGAAATAAAGAGTGTGAGATTCTTGTAAAAAATATCCAAGTTTTGTTTCCCCATTAATTTGGGCGCGCCCACTCCGACAATTACACGATCATTAGCATCCCATATATAGGTTTGTTCATTGTTTCTAGTAAGGAATATTTCCTTTCCATTGGCAGGGTCTATCCCTAAAGAGCGTACCGCTATAATGTTCTCTATGGGTTGTCCGGGAATATATTTTGTCACCGGGAAGTTGCTTTTCTCCGCATCGAGGTTTAAATATGCTAGATTCTTGGGACTGATATTGAGGAGTTTTGATTTGTTTCGGCTCAGCATACTGGTAGATTTTACGGTAAAATCTTCATTTTGAACGATAAATGCTGTTATTCTTGCTTCTAGCCCCTTGTTGCTTAATGCGCCTATATTTGTGGAATAGTGAAGAAAGCCTAATGAGGGGGGAGCATCTGCTCCAATCACCATTTCGTCATTTCGGTAATTATAATATTCTAGTGTGAAGCCCAATCTGCGATTTAGAATTTCGGTTTCAACACCTAAATTCAATTGCTTATTACGTTGCCATTTTAGGTCTGGATTTCCATAAGCTTTCAGGTTGGCTGTAGGACTATTATAGTAATAGTTTCCTAAGAAACTATAGGTGCTAATTGCCTGATAGGCATCGAAAGAACCCGAAGAGGCAAGCCCATAACTTGCCTTAAGTGCAAATCTATTTACTCTTTCGCCTAATTTTTGAAAGAAACTTTCACGATGGATATTCCAGCGAACGCCTAAAGAAGGGAAGTATTGATACCGTTCATTTTTCCCATAAATTGAGGAAGCGTCAAGTCGCATGGATAGCTGTGTGGAGTATCGCTCGTCATAAGAGTAGTCAATGGAACTTATGGCTGCAATCGAGCGGAGCTTGGTTTCGCTTGAGGAAGGTCGTCTTCCTTCCTCATATTGTATGGCTAAGGAGGGATCGGTAAAGGCATCGGTTGAAAAGCCAGTCACCGTATACCCTCTGTTCATTCCATTTCTGCTTAATACCTCTCCCGTAAGTTGACCTGCTAGTACATGCTTGTGGTATACTTTATTGTAGCGTACTGATAACCTGCTTTCGAACTCCGTTAGCTCCCCATTGTTTTGAATGTATCTTCCTTTTTTTGAAAGATCCGTTTCTTCTATATACCTGGGATGAAAGGGGGATTGGAAATAATCGGTTTTAGTAAACTTTCTATTAATACTGGTACTTAAGTTAAAGAGCCAAGAGTCTACAGGTCTCCATTCAATGCTTGTATTGTTTCTTAACCTTTGTTCTGCATTCTTGTCAAGATTGTTTAAAGAGGCTACGAATAATGGGTTGTAAACATTATTTTCAAACCTGGATATAAGTGCACCATTTGCATCGTGTATTCTGAAGTAGGGGTTTAAGGTCGTGTATTCACTGAAGGAACCATAGGGAGAGTTATTGCCTAAAGCCCCGGAGTATGTTGCTAAATTGGAAAAGGTAAACTTATTTGGCAACCTATATTCTAAGCGAAAGCTGGTTCCATAGCTAGTTCTTTCAGCACCTTTCATTGTTCCCTTTCGGTCGGCATAGTTTCCCGATATTTGATACCTTACGCCATTTGAACCTCCGCCAATTGTTAGATTATGATGTGTTTGGAGGCTGTTTCGGACAGGTTGTTTTAGCCAGTAGGTGTCTACGCCTTCCTGTATGTCTTTGAGCTTTTCATTGTAGTTGTTGTCTAATTGAATCTGGCTATTATAGCCATAAGCAGGGTCTTCTAGAGGTGAAATAGTATAGAGTCCTGCTAGTTTTTCATAGGCTAGTTTTTCTGAGGCATTTAATAAATTGTAAGAGGAGAGGTCTACAAAGTTGCTGGTGGGCATTATAGAATATGCTATACTCGGGCTACCATCTTTTGGTAAGGATGTTTCGATCTGTATAACCCCATTTCCGCCACGAGATCCATATAGGGCTGTTGCGGTGGCATCTTTGAGTATATAAATGGATTCTATGCGTTCAATATCAATATCATATAGTTCTCGCATGGTTATTTGAAAGCCATCCAATAAGATTAATGGATTACTGGAGGCGCCTATTATATTCCCAATTCCACGCATACTAGATTCTGGAATTGCGTTGGGATCGGATCCGGCTGTTATATTTTCGATTAAGGTAAAGGATGCATCCAAAGACTGAATAATACTCAGGATGTTTGGGGTATTCATTTTTTGTATATCCTTTTTGGTTATCGTATTGAAGGAACCTGAAAAGCTTTCTTTGTTAAATTTTGAATAGGCGGTTACTATGGCTTCCTCTAATATATTGTTTGTAGTCTTGAGAACGATATCAATATGTCTCCTGCTATTTACCTTTAGGCTTTGACTTTCATACCCAATCATACTGAATTGTAAAGTAGAGTTTGGGTAGGTTTCTACGCTATAGCTGCCTTCGCTGGAAGATATGTTTCCCCAGCTGTGTTGGCCTTGTACTTTGATGGTTACGCCCTTTAGTGGCTTTCCATGCTCGTCTACTATTTTTCCGGTCAGGATATAGGACTCTTGCGTCGCTTGATTGCTTATTCTCTCCTTATCGCTATTTTGAATTAATGGGGATTTAGCTTTTACAATAATCGTTTGGTTTTTGATTTCTAGATTTATAGGTTGGTTTTTAACGAGCTCAATTAATATTTCTTTAAGATCTCGATTATGGGCATTAATCCGAATGCTTTTTGTATCCTTCAGTAGTGAAATATCACCTATTAGATCCAGATTCACTTGTTTTCTAATTTCTTCAAGTACATCATACAAGGATAAATTAGTTGAATTCAGGGTAACGCTTTGGGCTGATACGGCTCCGAAAGCATTTGTCATAAGCAGTCCACTTACTAAAAGTGTGGAGAGAGGCCGGCATATTTTTTTGAACAATACTGTCCCCCCCGGCTTAAAAACTAGCTGGTAATCATTGGTTTTCATGAAGTTAATTTATTGGTTAGTAATAATTATTATTTGGTTCTTCAGTTCATATTGAATGCCTGTTGCTTCCGCAATTAAGTCTAATACTTCTTTTAGTTTTTTATGCCTATTTATTCGTCCGAATAGTTGTACGTCCTTGATCTTGTGGCTTACTATTATTTCTATACCATACCAATTGGACAATTCTCTGCACAAGTCTGCTAGACTTGCTTTGCCAAGGTCAAAATAACCATCTTTCCAATCTGTGTATTTTTCAATCCTATCTGTAGGGTTAATTTTCAGGTCTTTGTATACTTGGTTTGGATACAATTGGGCAGCATAGCTCATTTCTTTCTTATCTTCCAAGTAGGAGCCTTGATCTGCAATTTTTACTGTCCCTTCTAGCACTGTTGTCTCATTCCGATAAGTAAAGTTGGCGTTGAACTTCGTGCCTAAAACTTGTATGGTTTGCTTGTCTCCACGCACCAAAAATGTACTGTTGGCTTGTGTTGTAGAGGCTGGATTAATCTCGAAATATCCTTCCCCTTTTAATTGTACTTCTCGGGCTCTGTTGCCAAAGATTATTGGATATTTTAATTCTGAATTTGCATTTATCCATACTAAGGATCCGTCTGATAAGCGTATTTGTGCTATCCCGCCCGCCTTTGTGCGTACCGTATGGTAGATAGGCTTATCGCTTAAGGATTTATCTAAATAATGCAGCGCTCCAGTTTCCAGTTTGGTCATTATATATCCTTCCGCATACAGGGTGTCTCCAACCAATAAATCATCTAAATTGTATGTGCTATTATCTTCTAAAATAACCCAAGTGTTCTCAGATAATGGGGCTGTAACTTGTTCTATAGAAGTGATTAGGGGCTTTCGCTCTTTACTTATGTACACAATTATTGTGATAGACAATATTGCTAACAGCAATGCCACTACAGCTATAGGCCATTGCCAAAGTTGCAGCTTGTGTTTTTTAATGCTATGTACGATTTTATCTAATGTCATAAGATGAAACATAAAGTCTGTTGTAGTAAGCTCCTGAAATGAATCGGCTTCGTACTGTTCGAACCACTGTTCTACCAAGGCTGTTTCAGCATTTGAAGTTTTACCTTCACTGTATCTTTTCAGGATTGTCTTGTCGATATGCATGTGTACCTATTAAGTGCTCTGCTTTCTTAATTTGCTGCTACTTACAGCAGGATTGAATTGCTGTTGTGTTTTAC
>JASLCA010000293.1 GCA_030146225.1 Sphingobacterium sp.
CTTGTAGCCGATGTATTTTCTGCAAATGGGATCCAAGTATACCTTTTTGAAGAGCTTAGACCAACTCCAGAGCTATCCTTTGCCGTACGCCACTTTGGCTGCCAGGGCGGGGTAATGCTTACCGCATCCCATAATCCCAAGGAATATAACGGCTACAAAGCCTATTGGAATGATGGCGGTCAACTCGTAGCCCCTCATGACGAAGGGGTAATTAAAGAGGTAAATGCAATACAATCCGTTTCGGAAATAAATTTCACCCGAAAGGATGAAAATATTGTACTCGTTAAAGCGGATTTCGACAAAATTTATATAGCTGCGAATAAAGCCCTTAGCATCAATCCTGCTGCTGTGGCTGCACAAAAGGATTTAAAGATTGTCTTCTCCCCTATACATGGCACGGGCATAACCATTGTCCCCGAAATGCTTCAGGCATGGGGCTTTGAAAATGTGAACATCGTTGCTGAGCAGGCTCAGCCGGATGGAAACTTCCCTACGGTTATCTACCCTAATCCAGAAGAAGAGGATGCAATGTCCATGGCTAAGCTAGAAGGTCAACGCCTGGATGCAGACATCGTCTTTGCTACGGATCCCGATGCAGACCGTGTAGGGGTTGCGGTAAAAAACAAGCAAGGCGAGTTTCAACTATTAAATGGCAACCAGATAGGCAGTCTTTTAATCTATTATGTGCTTTCTTCCAAAAAAGAATTAGCAGCGCTAAAAGCCAACGATTATATAGTCAAAACCATTGTGACCTCCAACCTGATGACAGATATCGCAGATAGTTTTGGCGTAAAAAGCTATGAAACCCTAACGGGCTTTAAGTTTATCGGGGAGGTTATGACTGCTCTTGAAGGCAAAGAGAACTACTTAGTCGGAGGTGAGGAAAGCTATGGCTTCTTGGTGGGCGATCTCGTGCGGGACAAGGATGCTGTTAACTCCTGTGCTTTTCTAGCCGAAATGGCCGCCTACTATAAACAGCAGGGCAAAACGGTTTTTGATGTTCTTTTGGAACTCTACGAAACTTATGGCTGCTATCAAGAAAAGCTTATCTCACTGACTAAGAAAGGCAAGGCTGGGGCAGAGGAAATTCAGCAAATGATGCAAGAGCTGCGTGCTAACCCGCCGCAAAGCCTAGGGGGCATTGCAGTAAAAGAGATTCGAGACTACAATAACAGTAAAAGTCTGCTCCTTGCAAATGGCCTGCTAAGCGATATCGCACTGCCACAATCGGATGTACTTCAATTTATCACAGTAGATGGGGATGTAATCTCTGCTCGCCCCTCAGGTACCGAGCCTAAGATTAAATTTTATTGCTCAGTTAAAGAACCCTTAAAAGCTGCCGCAGATTATGCTCAGGTGGCAACTAAGTTAACGGAAAAGGTAAGCCGAATTATGGCCGACATCGTAAAATAAAAAGCTATGGAGAAATGGACTATCTTGGACTCAAAATACCTGGTTCAACGCCCTTGGGCAACCCTACGCGTAGACAAGCTGCGCATGCCCAATGGCAATATCAAGGAGGAGTACTACGTCTTGGAATACCCTTCTTGGGTCAATATGATCGGCATTACGGACCAAAACAACATCTTATTTGTTAGACAGTACCGCCATGGAGCAGCCCAGATCTTTTTAGAACTCCCAGCCGGTGTCGTAGAAGATGGCGAAGATCCAGCAGAAGCTGCTAGACGAGAGATGCTAGAGGAAACGGGCTTTGCCTTTGACAGTATAGAAAAGATTGCAGAGCTTTATGCCAACCCTGCCACCAGCGGAAACATTACACATACCTTTCTCCTAAAGGGCGGAAAGCGAGTACAAGCACAGATGCTGGACAGCTCTGAAGACATTGAGGTTGTGGAGATGAGCGTAGCAGAAGCTAAAGAAATCTTATTCAGCAATAAAATCGGACAGGCACTGCATACAGCCGCTTTGTTTTATGCATTCCAAAAATTAGGTATAAGCTAATTTAAAGCGAACAATATTCCATTATGACGGCAGTATTCCAAAATTTACTGCCGTTTTTTGTACCTTTGTAGCATGGCAAGAGAAATTTTTGAAACAAAAAGAAAAGCACTGAAAATCAATTTGAATGCAGATATCTACGGCACCTTTGCCGAGATTGGCGCAGGACAGGAAGTTGCACGCAACTTCTTTGAGGCTGGTGCCGCTTCTGGAACCATCGCTAAATCTATCTCTGCCTACGACATGGCCTTTAGTGATGCCATCTATGGGGAGGAGGAAACAGGCCGCTACGTTAGTCGCGAAAGGCTTACAAAGATGCTCAACCATGAGTTTGGCCTGCTTACCGAACGTCTGCATGGGGAAAAGTATGAATCCAAAAAATTCTTTGCCTTTGCCGACACCGTAACCACCCTAAACTTTACGAAGACCAATGAGCCTCATGGCTGGATAGGCATCCGATTTCAAAGTGAAGTCGATGGCCCGACCAATGATATAATTGTGCATGTCAGACTCCTAGACAGTGACTCTAGATTGCAGTCTAAAGTCTTGGGTATTCTCGGTGTAAACTTAATCTTTGCTTCCTACTATTATGCCAACAATCCACAGATAATGATTGAGTCCTTGGTGGACAATCTTTCGGTAGGCTCTGTAGAGATTGACTTGGTCAAGGTATCAGGCCCTGTATTCGAAAGTGCCAATGAGCGCCTGCTAAATCTATACCTGATTGCAAAAGGCTTCGCTAAAGCGGCTATCTTCCGCCCAGACGCCAAGGCAGCGCAGATCAAAGATTATTTATACAAGAAAAATATTATTATCCTACGGACCAAGTATCGTCAAAAATCAAATCCAAACTTTGACTTATTTAATTTAGCCGTAGAACAATTCCGCAAGAATACGGGCGCCCTACCAGAAAACACAGTCGTATTGATTGAAATCCTAATGGGCAATGTATTAGATGAAGACAGTAAAATTACAGATGAGGACTTAAACTACTTTGCAGAACGCGCAGAGTACCTATGCTCTACGGGCAACAATATTATGGTTTCCAATTTCCGCCGTAACAATCACTTGGCAGAATTTGTAAAGAGCTTTAAGCCACAGCATGTGGGCATTGCTACCAATGCTTCAAACCTTAAGAACATCTTTACCTCGGATAATTACAACAAGGAAAACTATAGCAACGAGTTGTTATCTTATATTTCGGGGATGTTTAGCAAGGACGTCAAGCTTTATGCTTATCCCTATTTAGACAAGAAGACCAACAGCATTATCACCACGAAAAACATGCCTGTATCACCTGAAGCTCAACCATTATTTGACTTCCTGATACAAAATAGCTATATCGTAGACATTGAAAACTACGATGAGAAATTTGTTAAAACGGTTTAATAAAAAAAGGTCTGCAATGTGCAGACCTTTTTTTATGGGTAGCCAAAGCTATTATAAATATTTCTTAAAGATGGAATACATAATCTTTAAATCTTGCTCATTTAAGTTGGCGTTAGCTGTCTCTTTCTGAATGTAATGTATCTTAAAGGCTTTAATAGCAGCCTCTAGATTCTTAACATCATAGCCAATAATACGCAGTGCCAATCTCGGATCAAAATCCACTGGTGGCGTCTCTAAAACCTCATCATACCAGTAGCCAAACCCCTTATCCGCTAGCACCTTCCAAGGGAAGCGCGAAGGGTCGTTTTTACGCGTTGGCGCATAATCCATATGCCCGATAAAGTTGGCTTGTGGAATCTTATAGCTATCCTTTAAGTATTGCAATAAAGCGACTAAGGCATTTACCTGTGCTTCAGGCCAAGGATCAGTCGTCCCATTATTGTCCAGCTCTATGCCTATGGATGAAGAGTTTAAGTCCGTATCATTACCCCAGCGCCCAGCGCCTGCATGGTGTCCGCGGTATAAGTCATTAACCATCTGCACAATCTCTCCGTTTCTACCGATCACATAATGGGAGCTTACTCCAGCTCTTACGCTATGGAAAGTCTTCACCGTTTGTGCCAAAGAATCCTGAGCTGTATGATGAATCATTACGTAGTTAGGCTTGCGCACCCCAAAGTTTATGGAGGCAATCCATTCCTTATTTTGAGCAGCTATCTTTTCGATCTGTCCTTTTACAGGGGCTTCTGCATACAGCCCTGCAAACTCCTTAGCTTTTTGCTTATAGACTTTTTCAGTAGCGGCATACTTGCCACCCCCACATGCCGATAGCAGCAATGCGGCAGCCATTGGGAAGATATAATATAGTTTTTTCATCATAATCGTTTTCTCAAAAATACAAGCTTTCATGCATATTTCAGCATGTTTAATAGAAATACCGCAGCAAGACGATCTAAAGTGCATCTACAATATGTTCAGGCAGTATATAGCCTTCATCCAAAGAAATAACCTTCAGCTTCCGAAACTCAATCCTGGCCCCCTCGGCTTCCAGACATAAATAGCCCTTACGTTGTGAAGATTCCCGAATACCATTTACAAACTTTCCATTTACCGAAAGCTTAATGGTTCCATCTACACAGACCACCGTATACCTATTCCACTCCCCCGCAGCTAGGCATCTATTCTCAATAGACTTACTTCTAGTACCTCTGGCATTGTCGGGCAAGGTCTTCGTCTTTCCCGCTCCAAATAGCTCTCCATGCACATAGGCGATAGGCGCTGGCTTACCATCAACCTGGTTTTGGTTTACCCAATCCAGCTCTAGCATTTGCACTTCTACACCACTAGGCAAGCGATTATGCGCCTCCGGCTGGGCATCACACCAGACAAAGATGCCAGAGTTTCCTCCCTGTTCCATATGCCGCCATTCCACCTCGAGTATAAAGTTCTGATACATTTTCTCGGATCGTACCACGCCTATAGGCCAACCCTTTCCGATAAGCTTGTCACCATCCTTATACCAAGTGGTATCTGTGGTATTGACATTAATCCAGTTTATGGCTTCTCCCTGCACGCCAGCTAAGGCATCCCCAAATGCAACTTCCTGACCAAAGTCAAATAAGCGCTGCTGCGCATGACCAAAGCCACTCATTAAGACGAGAATTAACAGACAAGAGAACAATTTAATTTTACGCATGATTGTTTAGGTTTCCCCTAAAATAAAAAAACTCCTGCGATTTACATCACAGGAGTTTTCCAATTTTTATAATTTGCTGCGATTAAGCATCAATATATTCTTCAATAGAAGGGCATGAACAGATTAATGTTCTATCACCTTGGGATTCGTTTACACGACCTACTGATGGCCAGAATTTGTTGGTCTTCAAGTATTCCAATGGGAAAGCTGCCGTTTGGCGTCCATATGGTCTATCCCATTCATCAGCCGTAACCACAGCTGCTGTATGAGGTGCATTTTTTAACACGTTGTTCTTTTGATCCAACTCCCCAGCTTCAACTGCTGCAATCTCTTGACGAATAGCAATTAATGCATCACAGAAACGGTCCAACTCAGGCTTAGACTCAGACTCTGTAGGCTCTACCATTAATGTACCCGCCACAGGGAAGGATACGGTTGGTGCGTGGAAGCCATAATCCATTAAACGTTTTGCAATATCTGCCACTTCAATGCCTACATTCTTAAAGCCACGACAATCTAAGATCATCTCGTGCGCACAACGACCATTCGCACCTGCATACAATACAGGGTAGTGGTTTTCTAGGCGAGCTTTAATATAGTTTGCATTTAAAATTGCGGTCTTGGTCGCCGTAGTTAAGCCCTCGCCGCCCATCATCGCAATGTATGCGTAGGAGATAGTCAAGATAGATGCAGAACCGAATGGCGCAGCAGAAACTGCGGAGATACCATCCTCACCAGACACCTCAATAACCTCATGGTTTGGCAAGAAAGGCACTAAATGTGCTGCAACGCCGATAGGTCCCATACCTGGGCCACCACCACCATGTGGAATACAGAAGGTTTTATGTAGATTTAGGTGACATACGTCAGCTCCAATAAAGCCCGGGCTAGTCAGACCAACCTGTGCATTCATATTGGCACCGTCCATATACACCTGCCCACCATGCTTGTGAATAATTTCACAAACCTCAATAATGGATTCCTCAAAAACACCATGTGTCGAAGGATAAGTAACCATTAGGGAGTTCAAGTTCGACGAATACTCTTCAGCCCTAGCCTTTAAGTCTACCATGTCGATATTTCCGAACTCATCGCACTTCACGACAACCACCTTAAGGCCTGCCATAGAAGCAGAAGCCGGGTTAGTACCGTGTGCAGATGCAGGAATCAAACAGATATTACGCTCAGCTTCTCCACGGCTATGGTGATAAGCACGGATAACCATCAAGCCAGCATATTCACCCTGTGCACCAGAGTTAGGCTGGAAAGACATTTTAGCAAAGCCTGTAATTTCTGACAACCAGTCGTTCAGCTCATTGATTAACAACATGTAGCCAGAAGTCTGATCTACTGGAGCAAATGGATGCAAGCCTCCAAAATGCGCCCAAGTTAAAGGAAGCATTTCAGTTGTAGCATTCAGTTTCATTGTACATGAACCCAATGGAATCATCGAATGACATAAAGATAAATCTTTAGCCTCTAATGATTTAATATAACGTAACATCTCACTCTCGGAGCGGTAATTATTAAAGATTGGGTGCGTTAAGTAAGCCGACTGACGTACAAGATCTACTGGAATAGAACTGCTAAGCTCCTTTGCCATATCAGCTAAGTCTACCTCGGTAAAAGTTTTCCCTATCACCTTTGCAAACACCTTAACAATCGTTAAGATATCTTCAAATGAAGTTGTCTCATCGATAGAGATGCCTACTACATCTTCATTGTAGAAGAAGTTTAATTCATTGTCTAAGGCTTCGCTTTTCAGTCCACCCATATATTCACCAACCTTAATACGCAAGGTATCGAAGTAAGCTTTGTTTGTCTGCTCATAGCCCAAGGACTGCACTGCTTTATCCAATAACTTGGTTAAGTCATTGATACGACAAGCAATATTCTTCACGCCTTCTGCACCATGATAAACGGCATAGAAAGAAGCCATAATAGCTAACAATGCTTGTGCAGTACAGATGTTGGAAGAAGCTTTATCACGGCGGATATGCTGCTCACGGGTCTGTAAAGCCATACGCAATGCATAATTGCCATTGGAATCAGATGTTACACCGATAATACGACCTGGGATATTACGCTTATAAGCATCCTTTGTAGCAAAGAAAGCTGCATGTGGACCACCAAAGCCCATTGGAACACCAAAACGCTGGGAGTTTCCAACCACGACATCAGCTCCCCATTCTCCTGGAGGCGTTAATAAAGTTAAGGACATTAAATCCGCAGCCACACAGATCGTAATATTCTTTTCAGCAGCGGCACTTGTAAATGCACGGTAGTCAGCTACCGAACCATCTGCTGCTGGGTATTGAATAAATGCTGCAAACACATCATCAGTCAAGTTTTCAGCCTCAATATCCGCTACGCGAATCTGAACCCCAAAAGGAACTGCACGAGTTTGTAACACGTCTAATGTCTGTACATAGATATTTGGCGTTACTAAAAAGGTGTTTGCCTCTTTATTCTTACGCGCATTGTACAACATAAACATACCTTCAGCTGCGGCAGTTGCCTCATCCAATAAGGAAGCATTCGCAATCTCTAAACCAGTAAGGTCACAAACCACGGTCTGAAAATTCAACAATGCCTGTAAACGACCTTGTGCAATTTCAGCCTGATAAGGCGTATACTGTGTATACCAGCCTGGATTTTCTAGTACATTACGCTGGATCACAGTTGGCACCGTAACATCATAATAACCCTGTCCGATATAAGACTTAAAAACCTTATTCTTTTCGGCAACCTGTTTTACCTTAGCTAAATAAGCTTTTTCGCTTAATGCTGTTGGCAAAGACATAGGCTTCTTTAATCGAATTTGGCTAGGAACAGTTTGCTCCATAAGTTCATCCAATGTTTGTACCCCTAAATAGGTCAACATTTCTTGCGCTTCATTGGAACGAGGTCCATTGTGGCGATCTTCAAATTTTTCTTGATAAAATACGTTACTCATTTTTACGCTTAACTTTTTGACCAGCATAGCCCTAACACCTATATATTCATCATTTAGAAGCCGGACTATTTCCTATACTTTTGAGAGGGCAAAGATACGCTTTTATCAGCTAATAAACATGTAACAAAAGACAGGTTAAGCAGGAAAAGAAAAAACAAACGATTGCAAGTTTTTAAGACGGCTTCCGCAAAGCCTTAAACCACACAAATGCAGCAGTTTCCATGGCGCTTAACAGGGATTAAGCAGCAACTAGTCGCCTTCCAGACGAGCTATTCCCTGCGCTCAAAATTTGATTAAGCAGCAGCACAAGACGGTGATATGCAGCAATTGTAACAAGCAAAGCCAGCAAACAAAGCCGCTATTAGCCGCCTCTACTTAATGTGATATCGCCTGAAAATATGTAGTTTTGTAGTTATGAATTCTGAAAGAAAAGTTAGAGTGCGTTTTGCGCCTAGTCCAACAGGCGGTTTGCACCTTGGAGGTGTACGTACAGCATTGTTTAATTACCTTTTTGCACGTCATCACAAGGGAGAATTTATTCTTAGAATCGAGGATACCGACCAGACACGTTTTGTTGCTGGTGCAGAAGAGTATATCAATGAATGTTTGGCTTGGTGCGGCATATCGCCCGATGAAAGCCCAAACAACCCTGGAGCCTTTGGCCCGTATAGACAAAGTGAAAGAAAACCTTCCTATAGACAATATGCCGAACAACTCGTAGAGGCTGGGAAAGCATATTATGCTTTTGATACGGCAGCAGCACTAGATGAGCAAAGACAGTTACATCCAAACTTTCGGTATTCGCACGAAAACAGAATGCAGCTGCGCAACTCCTTAAGCCTTTCTGCTGAAGAGACACAAAGCTTACTCGTTGCTGGCGAACCGCATACCATCCGTATAAAAGTACCCATGGATGAGACCGTTGCCTTTGATGACTTAATTCGCGGTAGAGTTGCCTTTGACACCAATCTCGTGGACGACAAGGTCCTACTGAAGGCGGACAATATGCCGACCTACCACCTCGCAGTAGTTGTGGATGACCATGCAATGGAAATCTCACACATCTTCCGGGGTGAAGAATGGTTGCCTTCAGCGCCTGTACATATCCTGTTATGGGAGTATTTAGGTTGGGCGGAGAGCATGCCTGCCTGGGCACACCTACCCTTAATCTTAAAGCCTGATGGCAATGGAAAACTAAGCAAGCGGGATGGCGATCGTCTAGGCTTCCCTGTTTATGCAATGAACTGGCAAGATGCTAAATCCGATAGCTTAACCAAAGGCTTCCGTGAGATGGGCTTTCTACCAGAAGCCTTTGTCAATATGCTTGCCGTACTGGGCTGGAATGACGGCACCGAACAGGAGCTCTTTACAATGGAAGAACTTATTGAAAAATTCAGTGTGGAGCGCATTAGCAAAGCAGGTGCGAAGTTCGACTTTGAAAAAGCAAAATGGTTCAACCATGAGTGGATTAAGAAGGTAGACCAAAGCGAAATTGCGGACCGAGTAGCGATCATCCTTGCACAGCATAATCTTAACCATATCGATAAGGCTTATACCCATAAAATCATTAGCTTGGTTAAGGAGCGTCTGACTTTTGTAGAGGATTTCTGGGAGCAAGCATCCTTCTTCTTTGCGCGCCCTACCGAATATGATGTAGCAGCCGTCAAGCCTAAATGGACTTCTGAAAAATCAGCCTTCTTCCTTGCACTTATTGAAGACTTTAAGCAGGTTGAAAACTGGAATGCTGAAACCCTAGAGCCATTATTTAAAGAAAAAATCGCTAGTTCAGGCATGAAAATCGGTGAGTTAATGATGCCTTTCCGCATTATGCTAGTCGGTGGAAAATTTGGACCTGACGTATTTCAAATCACAGCATTATTAGGCAAGGAGGAAGTCAATCAGCGTATTGCTGCTGCGATCCCTCATTTCGAATCATAAAAAATAAAGCCACAACGGGGATTTCTTAGGGATCTCCGTTGTTTGCATTTTAAGGAGTTTTTTAAGGGCTTTTTAAGGCAAGTCAAAATCCCAAACTGCTTGTTACAAAAGCTTCTGAATAGCAATCGCATACCCTTCTCCCTCTCTTCTCTCTTCCCCATTTCTAGAACAATCCACAAGAAAAGCCTTGACCTAAAATTAAAATTCTCATTAGTAATTTCTATCTTAGCGTCTACTTAAACCTTAATAAACCATGAAAACAAAATCAATCTATGCTTTGCTCCTTTTGCTATGCTGCATACATATAGCCAGTCACGCAATAACAAAACCAAAGACTAAAAACCCTGAAGAAAAATTGGGTTGGAAGCTGGGCGCTCAAGCTTATACCTTTAGACTTTTTACCTTTGAGGAAGCCTTGGCCAAAATCGACAGCTGCAACATGAGCTATGTAGAAGCCTATCCTGGCCAAACCCTAGGCGCAGGCAGCACGGAGAAATTTGGCTATGACTTATCCCCCGCAGGTCGCCAACTTGTCAAAAAACTACTAAAAGAACGCGGCATTACCCTACATGCATTTGGGGTTACCAATGGTAAGGACGCAGCTGAATGGGAGAAAATCTTTGCTTTTGCTAAGGAGATGGGCATTCAAGTTATCACCTGTGAACCCCAAGAAGGTCATTTAGACATTGTATCGGCGCTCTGTGACAAATACAAGATCAAAGCTGCCTTACACAACCATCCTGCCCCCTCTATCTACTGGACGCCAGAAGTCGTACTAGGCGCTCTTAAAGGCAGAAGCAAGTATATGGGAGCCGCTGCGGATGTAGGGCACTGGATGCGTTCTGGCCTCGATCCTGTAGATTGCCTCAAAAAACTAGAAGGAAAAATATTTCATTCCCACTTTAAGGATCTCAATGCTTTTGGAGACAAGAAAGCACATGATGTACAATGGGGCACGGGCAAACTTCCGATGCATGCGGTTATTCAAGAGCTTAAACGACAAAAATTCAAGGGAATGCTATCGGCAGAGTATGAATACAACTGGAAAAACAGCATGCCTGATGTTAAACAAAGCGTTTTGAACTTCAGAGCCCTATTGCCTTAACGAACTTAACAGCATCTTCTCAGGCCCCAGTCTATGAGCGCCTGGGAAGAGGCTTTCTTTAGCGGCTTGTAGCTAAGGAACCCATAAAAATAAGTACTTTGCAAGAAGATATGGCATATAAAGGAAATCTATACCAATACAATAATAAGCAGCGCTGGAAAGTTTTTCTATTCCTGTTCGCGGCTTGTATTGCCGCCGCCTCTCTGCTTTACACCAACTACCTGGTCAAGAGCTTGTCCAAGTCCGAACGAACCAAGGCAGAAGTTTGGGCGATGAGCACCAAGAGCATTATTAGTATGCCGGATGTGGATGATGAGTTTATTAGCTTTATCTATGCCGTTCGGGATAGCCTTTCCATCCCCGCCATTATCACTGATAGCGCTAACAACATTATTTTTTGGCGAGATCTAGACAGTACGAAAACAAATATTAAGACTCAGGCAGAAAGTCCGGAGCCAAAACTAGAATATGATCCCCTATATTTCCAGAAACAACTAAAGGCCATGCAGCGGGACCATTTCCCGATCTCTCTGCACCTGGACACAGGCGAGACTTGGCTTGTATATTACCGTGATTCTACAGCATTAAGACAGCTGCGCGTATTCCCCTATATTCAGCTTTCGCTTATCGCCATCTTCTTAATTATTGCCTACACGGTTTTCAACGCGCTTAAAAAATCCGAACAAAACCTCGTCTGGGTAGGCATGGCTAAGGAAGCCGCCCATCAGCTGGGCACTCCTATTTCCTCCTTAATGGGCTGGTTAGAGCTCGTGCGTATTAAGTATGAAGCACAGGAGGATAGTATTTTAAATGAAATGGAGCGGGACGTGGAACGCCTAGAAATAGTTGCAGATCGTTTCTCTAAGATAGGATCAATTCCTTCCTTGACCAACCACCTGGTGTATCCTGTGGTCCAGGAATATGTCAATTATTTTAAAGTCCGGACCAGTGATAAGATACACTTCGTGTTACTTGGAGATCAAAACATTGAGGCGAAGATTAATATACAATTGTTTGATTGGATCATCGAAAACCTATTGAAAAACGCAGTAAATGCCATTGATTCAGAAGGCACCATTACGGTTAACATTACCGATAATATTGCAAAAGAGGAAATTTTTATAGACATTAGTGACACGGGAAGAGGAATACCTAAGTCAAATTTCGAAACAATATTTCAACCTGGATTTACAACTCGGAAAAGAGGCTGGGGCCTAGGCCTAAGTCTTACTAAAAGAATGGTTGACTATCATCAGGGAAATATCTTTGTGAAAGAATCCGAAATCGGCAAAGGAACTACATTTAGAATAATACTAAAAAGCAACTTAAAATATGAACCCACTCAAGTCTGACGAATACCCAGCTATGTACAGTGAATATGTCGAACACGTTGTGGGCGACGTTCTTGAAGTACTTCAAGAACAATTAGATTCCTTCACAGCCTTTATACAAAGCATTCCAGAGGAGCTAGGCACCTATTCCTACGCTGAAGACAAGTGGACCATTAAGGAAGTGCTTTGCCATATCTTAGATACCGAACGTGTAATGGCCTACCGCACCTTACGCTTCTCGCGCAATGACATGACCGAATTAGAAGGCTTCGAGCAGGATGAGTTTGTTCAGAGTGCGCGCCATAATGAACGCAGCTTTGCCAATATTGCCGAAGAATTCTTGCACCTCAGAAAGGCAAACCTTATTTTCTTCCAAACCCTCAATGATATTGAATTGGAAAGAAAAGGTATGGCAACTGGACGTTTAGTCACAGTTAAGGCTTTCTTATATGTTATAGCAGGCCACCTCACCCATCATAGAATTATCTTACAGGAGCGCTACCTAAAGAGTGATCATGCCGAAAATCTGGTTTAAGGAGTACGGGCTTGCGGAGGTGAATAGTATTTTCGCCAAGTTTATGACCGGCTTTCTGGATATAAAGGCCACTGCGATCGAGCCGGAGAGGCTGGTCGTTAGCATGCCGATCTCCGACAAGGTAAGACAGCCTTTTGGCATCTTGCATGGAGGAGCCTCGGTAGTCTTAGCTGAATCTGTTGGGAGCATTGCATCCAATCTGGTTATTGACCCGCAGAAGTATGCTGGGGTAGGCATGGAAATAAATGCCAATCACCTTAAATCAGTAAGTGAAGGCACAGTATTCGCCCATTGTACGGCATTACATCTTGGAAAAAAAAGTCATGTATGGGACATCAGGATTCAGAATGAAGCTAAAGAGCTTGTCTGCATAGCCCGATTGACCGTCGCCATTATAGAAAATAAATTATAACAACACCTAAAGCTTGTCGCAATTAAGCGCCGCAAACTTGAACAGCACAAGAAAAAGCTTTTTGCTATTTGTAGCTACTTGTCTACACGATGGTGATCGGCTGTTTTGGCTGCGCAACCGTTTGTCTTTTTATTTTCTCTTTATAATTCCAATATATTTTATTAGTCTTGTGTGTAAATTTTGTATAAAATCATAACTAAATCTAAACTTTCCAAAATGGATTCAAAAATTTCCTCACAGCAAGGTAATCAGTCCACCGTAGGACCTATGATTATTATCGCTGTCTTATTCTTTATTTTCGGATTCGTCACCTGGTTAAACTCACTCTTAATTCCTTATTTAAGAATAGCTTGTGAATTAACGGAGGTACAATCCTATTTGGTGACTTTCGCCTTTTATATCGCCTATTTAGTGATGGCCCCGGTCTCTACGCGGGTACTCAACAGATTTGGCTTTAAAAAAGGAATGTCTATTTCCTTGGCAATTATGGCTGTAGGTGCACTATTATTTATTCCGGCAGCTTTCAGCAGAACATATTTCGTGTTCCTAATGGGACTATTTATTATGGGTGGTGGATTGGCCATCTTGCAAACAGCTTCCAACCCTTATATTACCATTATAGGGCCTGTTGAAACCGCAGCGAAGCGTATTAGTATTATGGGAATTTGTAATAAGATTGCAGGTGCTGCCGCACCTATTATCTTGGGCTTATTCCTGAACCTTGGAGAGGCTGATAAGATTGCGAAGCAAGTTGCATCGATGCCTGCCGAAGAATACAGCGCAGCCTTGGACAAAATCGCTCTACAAGTTGTAAACCCATATATTGGGATTGTAGTGGTATTAATTATCCTAGCTATTTGGATATCTAAAGCCAACCTCCCAGAGGTACAAGGAGATGAGGAGCAAGCAGCAGATCATCATAACCTCTCGGAAGACAAGAAAAGCGTATGGCACTTCCCACATGTGGTATTGGGCTTTATCACCTTATTCTTATACGTAGGTGTGGAAGTATTAGCAGGTGATACTATTATCGCTTATGGCGTCTCCCAAGGCATTAGCCTAGAGGATGCATCCTTCTTTACAGGCTTTACAATGGGGGCAATGGTTGTAGGTTATATTATCGGTATTATCACAATCCCGAAATACTTAAAGCAAGAAACTGCCTTAAAAATATGTGCTATACTCGGCATTATCTTTACCGTAGGTATTGTGACCACTTCGGGCATGACTTCCATCTATTGTGTTGCCTTATTAGGCTTAGCCAACTCATTAATTTGGCCCGCCATTTGGCCTTTAGCATTAAAAGGTGTAGGTAAATTTACTAATGCAGCTTCAGGCTTGCTTGTAATGGGTATTGCCGGTGGAGCCGTTATTCCATTGTTGTATGGACAAATTGCACACAGTATTGGCTCACACTCAGCCTACTGGGTAGCTTTACCTTGTTACTTGTTTATTTTATATTATGCTATAGCAGGACATAAAGCAGGCAAAAAAGCAAGCTAATAAGCTTCAAAATCTATTAGAAAAGGGCTGTGTCACAATTATTTGACACAGCCCTTTTCTTTGGGAAAACTTAGTATATTTAAGGTATAAAAAAATATAAAAATGAAAAAATCAATTTTATCGCTATTAACGGCTGCCGCTGTTTTTTTGACAGTTGACGCTGTACAAGCACAGGTAAAGCTACCGCAAGCAAGTAGCACGACCAAAATAGAACAAGCTGTTGGTATTAAAACCATGCAGCTAAGCTACCAACGTCCAAACGTAAACAACCGCGTTGTCTTTGGCGAATTGGTACCTTATGATCAAGTATGGCGTACAGGAGCCAATAATATCCCTGCAATTACATTTGAAGAAACTGTTACCATAGCAGGTAAGGCTGTTCCAGCGGGTACCTATGGTATATTTACGATTCCTACTAAAGGAGATTGGACCATTATCCTTAGCAAAAATGTAAATCAATGGGGATCTTATCAGTACAAGCCAGAAGAAGATTTCTTACGCTTTACGGCTAAGGCTGCTAAGACTGCTAACAAGGTAGAGACCTTTACTATGGCATTTGAAAATGTAACCCCAAAGGGGACTGACCTGAGCTTGGCTTGGGAAAATGTTAAGGTAACCTTCCATATTGCAGTAGATCAATCAAAAGAGATTATTGCAGCTATTGAAGAAGGCATGAAAGGGGATAAAAAACCTTATTTACAAGCCGCACAATACTACTTCAACAATAACTTAGACCTCAATAAAGCTATTGAATGGGCTACAGAAGCTGACAAAGACAACAGCAAGGCACCACATATTAAATATTGGAAAGCCAGAATGCAGCTTAAATCAGGCGATAAGGCTGGAGCAATCAAAACTGCTACAGAAGGCATCAACATGGCCACAAGCTTAAAAAATGATGAGTACATCAAATTGAATACACAAGTGCTGAATGAAGCTAAAAAGAAATAAGAAAAGGGCTCCTAGGAGCCCTTTTCTTATTTCTTTTTATGTAATGCCTCGTACAAAATCTCTACGGGATGCAAAGCTAACTCCTGCACCCCTTCCCTTATCTGCTGCCTACATGATGATCCTGGTGCTGCCACAATCGTAGCCTTGGCTTTGGCACGAAGCTTTGGAAATAAGACCAGATTGCCTATATCCTGCGACAGCTGATAATGTTCCTTTTCATATCCAAATGAGCCGGCCATCCCACAACAGCCCGAAGCAATTGTCGTCACGCTATAGGCCTCAGGAATCGCCAGCACTTTAGCTACGGTAGCTTGAAGGCCCCATGCCTTTTGTTGACAGTGCGCATGCAGCAAGATATCCTTGCTGGCGCTGCTAAAGTCTGCGGCACCTAGTCGATGCGCATCCTTCTCTCTCAACAGGAATTCCTCAATTGTCAAGGCATGCTGCGCGACATACTTGGCTTCTGCCAGCTGCTCATCAGGGACCAAATCAACATACTCATCTCTAAAGGTCAAGATGGTGGAAGGCTCTACCGCAACAAGAGGTATATCAGCCTGCAATAAGCTTGAAAACTGGCTTACATTGCGCACAGCTAGCTTCTTAGCCTCCCGTAAAAAGCCCTTTGAGATCAAGGCTCTACCACTATAGGCATGCGGAACAGCGAGTACTTGATACCCCAGCCCCTCCAACAAAAGGATAGCCTTCTGCCCGATCTCCACATCATTAAAGTTGGTAAACTCATCGAAGAAGAAGTACACAGAACCCTTTAGGGGCTGCGGAACAACCTTTACACGCCCTTGAAACCACTTCCTTAACGTAACTGCTGCTACGGCAGGAATCTGTCGTTGGGCTGCAAAGCCCATTACTTTCTTAAAGACCTTGCTTGTCCAGGGCTGCCGTATCACCCAGTTATAGATGCCTGGCAATTTCGCTGCAATCTGGGTCATATTGTCAACATGCCCAATCATCCACGAGCGGAAGGGAACTCCATTGCTATCGTAATATGCTTGCAGAAAATCCCCCTTTAACTTGGCCATATCTACACTGGATGGACACTCCGACTTACAGCCTTTACAGCTTAAGCAGAGGTCCATAACCTCCTTAATTTCTTTATGATCAAATGGATTCTCCTTGTTGGAAGTCGTCAACATCTCCCGCAGGATATTGGCTCGCGCTCGGGTTGTGTCCTTCTCATCTTTAGTCGCCATATAGGATGGGCACATGGTTCCCCCTGAATGATGCGTTTTACGACAATCCCCAGAGCCATTACACTGCTCGGCATGCTGTAGAATGTTTTGTCCATTATATCGGTAGACCGAAGCAATAGCACGCTGCTCCTTGCCTGGCTCATAGCGCAAAAAGCTATTCATCGCCGCAGTGTCTACGATCTTGCCGGGATTAAAGATGTCTTTTGGATCCCATACAGCTTTCAAGCCTTTAAGCAATTCATAGTTATGTGCCCCCAGCATTAAGCTGATAAACTCTCCACGTAAGCGTCCATCTCCATGCTCCCCACTTAAGGAGCCTTTATAGCGCTTCACTAAATGGGCTATCTCTGTAGCAATGCTTCGAAACTGTGCATTGCCTTGGGCAGTCTTTAAATTAATAATTGGCCGCAAGTGCAATTCGCCCGTTGCGGCATGCGCATAATGCACCGAATAAAGCCCGTACTTGGTCAATATCTCATTAAACTCAGCAATATAGGCTGGCAGGTCTTCTACAGCCACTGCGGTATCCTCTATAACCGCTACGGGCTTCTCATCGCCAGGGGTATTGCTCAACAGGCCTAAGCCTGCTTTTCGCAAGTCCCAAACGCGTTTTTTTGCAGCTCCTACGATTAAGGGGAAGGCGTAGCCTAAGCCCTGTGCACGCATGTCCTGCTCCACGGCTAAGGCCTTCGCTTGGATTGCTTCCAGATCCTCGCCGCCATATTCCACGACCAAGATAGCTCCCGGCTCCCCTACTACAAAAAAGCTATTTTCCGCCTGTTGCATATTATTCTTGGTACAGTCCAAGATATAATGATCCATCAACTCCGACACCAATGGCTTATGCTTTAAGGCAATGAGATTGGCATAGAGCGCCTGTTGTACATCCTCAAAATGAATGCACAGCAAGCCAGAGGGCTTTGTAGGGCGATCCACCAAGCCTAGTTTTATAGCGGTAATAAAGGCTAATGTACCCTCAGAACCGCAAATAAGCTGGCAGAAATTAAAGGGATCGGCCCCAGCTGTAAAGGGATCACTCTCCAATAAAAGGTCTAGCGCATAGCCTGTATTGCGCCTATCGATTGTGGGCTTTGGAAACTCAGATCGGATTTCTACTTGATTGCTATAGTCCCCAAGCATACTGCGTATATGCTTATAAAGGGCTCCCTCTAAATCATCTTGTTCACATTTAGCACAGAACGCTTCAAAGGATAGGGCGGTAAAGGTGACCGCACTGCCATCACTTAAGAGGGCTTCAATTGCAATACAATGCTCGCGGGTACTCTTGTAAATTAAGGAGTTCGAGCCACAGGAATTATTCCCCACCATCCCGCCTATCATAGCGCGATTGGCCGTAGAGGTCTCCGGACCAAAGTAGAGGTTAAAGGGCGCTAAATATTGATTAAGCTCATCTCGAATAACTCCGGGCTGAACTTTAACCCATTTTTCGGCCTCATTGAGCTCTAAGATAGCTGTAAAATGCTTGGAGATATCCACGACAATGCCTGCGCCAACCACCTGCCCCGCAAGGGAGGTACCTGCTGCCCGTGGAATTAAGGAAGTATGATGTGTATCAGCAAAGCGAATTAATCGACGTAAATCCTCGATCGTCTTTGGAATAGCCACAGCCTGTGGCATCTCTCGATAAGCCGAGGCATCCGTAGCATACAAGATCCTACTCGTATTGTCCCATAATAATTCCCCATCCATAGCAGCCTGAAGTTGCTGCAAATACATATCACTTCCCATTACCCAACTTTATTATTCGTTCTTTCCTTTAATCTGCGAGGTATAGGTACTCTCAAAAATCTTATCCGCGTTGTCTGTCTCAAATCCATCCCGACGATGCTTAGGCTGCAATTCAGCCTTAGGCATGTCTGCAAATTGAGGCAATGGGCTACGCTCCGCAAACTCCACATAACTACCTGCAATCTGTACCAACTCGCCATCGGAGAACTTTGCATCATAGAGCGCCGATACGGTACTACTCTGACGCAACAATCCATCCCCACTTGTCTTGATAACACCTCCAGATGTATTTAATTTTATGCCAATGCTTAACAGAAAGTCATTAAACTCTTCCAAGGTATTATAGCCTTCAGGCAATTCATGGATGCTAATGGTATAATGGTTTAAGTAATACCTATTGTAGATTACCCAGGCTGCATACTCACTTTCAGCAAGCAGCTGCTTGTACTCTACAGAGCTCGGTAGTCCCCATAATGGCTTTTGCAAGAAATCAGCCACTTGCTGTCCATCGCTCAGATCCAAGTCATCCACGGGGTCGCTGCTGATAGCATCGGTATATTTGTGGATAATTGCTTGAGCTTCCTCGCTTAAGGCGGATACCACGAGTTCTGAAACGAAAATTCTAGGATAATCAGGAGAGGCTGGCGAATACCAATAAGCATTTAGCTTTTTACCTTCAAAATAATAATAGTCCTTACGGGTATAGCCGTAGGCTAAGAAAATCTTCTCAAAGGAAGCAATGCCTAGATTTGGTACACCTAAGGTACGAAAGGCGATATGGTCGTTGACTATATCATCCTGCCCATTAATAATCTTCTTTTGTAATAAATTGTCCGTAATCTTTGACACATCGGCCACATGCTCGCGATAATGTGCGAACAAATCGTTTAATACGGTATCAATTGGTTTTTGCTCTTCGAAATGCATTGCCCAAAAATTTAAGGTTTATATGGATTAAATTTAAGGAAACATTCGGACAATTAAAACTTAAAATAAATATTATTCGATGATACGATTGAAATATCGAATATAATACGAAGCACTACAGTTCTTCCTTTAGAATTTTCTCTAATTCTTCGGGGGTAAGATTCATATTTACATTCCCATCCTTGGCCAAGGAGATCTGCCCTGTTTCTTCTGAAACAATAACAGCTATAGCTTCAGACACCTCTGTCACGCCAATTGCCGCACGATGCCGAAGACCAAACTGCGGCGGCAAGTCCTCACTATCCGACAAGGGGAGCACGCTACTCGCAGTCATAATCCGAAAGTCCACAATAACCACTGCCCCATCATGTAAGGGACTATTCTTAAAGAATATGCTTTCCAGAAGCCGTTTGGATACAGGCGCATCAATATATTCACCACTGGATTGATAATACTCTTCATCAAAGTACCGTGAAAACACTAAAAGTGCTCCTGTACGGGATTTTGACATACTCCGGCAAGCCTCAATTATAGGCTTTAATTGCTCCGCATTGTCCACCTGACTGCTTTTTTTATTGCCCAAAAAGGACCATAAAAACTTCTTCCTACGCAAGGAAATATTCTTCCCAATATGAATTAAGAAGCGCCTAATCTCCTGCTGGAAGACTACAATCAGCGCTATGGAACCCACCGATATAAAGCCCCCGAAGATCTCTGTTAAGAGACGCATCTCCATCTGCTTAACCACCAGATAGACCCCATAAAACAAGGTTACCCCCAAAAGAATATTGACAGCTATGGTGCCCTTTATCAAACTATAGATATAATAGATGATAATTGCGACCAGCATAATATCTATGATATCCAATAACCGGAAGCTGCTTAGAATATTTAAATCAAATCCACCCATGTATACCGCAATTTAAGAAAATTCTATTAAGATTTTTTGTTTCTAACTTATTCCTTATCTTTCTTCTATACGCAGCCTGTAAATCTGCCCCAGCAGCCCTTGCTACTGGTATTAATTTATTGGATCCACTAGTGCTGAAAATAGGTGGAATTAAATACATTTGTAAGAAATAAATCCTTTGTGACTATGACAAAATTATCCGTTAATATTAATAAGGTTGCGACTTTACGCAATTCACGTGGTGGCAACACCCCCAATGTGCTGGCTGCTGCCCTTGCCTGCGAACGCTTTGGAGCGGAGGGAATCACCGTGCATCCTCGTCCAGATGAGCGTCATATACGCTATCAGGATGTGTATGACCTTAAGGCTGAGATAGCCACCGAATTTAATATTGAAGGCAATTGTCAAGAGCAAAAGTTTATAGACCTGGTACTTGCCAATAAGCCGGCTCAGGTCACTCTTGTTCCTGATGCACTTGGTCAGATTACTTCTAATCACGGCTGGGACACCATTCAGCATCGCGACTACCTGCGGGACATGGTGAAGCTGTTCAAGGATCAAGGCATACGCGTCTCCATCTTTGTGGATCCTGACGTAGACATGGTTGAGGCTGCTGCCGAAACAGGCACAGACCGTATTGAGCTTTATACGGAAGCCTATGCGGAGACCTTTGGCTTTGACAAGGAGAAAGCAATTGCACCCTATTATCAGGCAGCTAAGAAGGCGCAAGAGGTTGGATTAGGCTTAAATGCTGGACATGACCTAGACCTGAATAACTTAAAATACTTTAATGAGCATATCCCAGGTCTACTGGAGGTCAGTATAGGCCATGCCCTTATCTCAGACGCTTTATACTTAGGCTTGGAAGAAACTATAAAAAGATACCTTGCTAGCCTAAAGGCATAAAATAAAAAGAGGGAGCTAAGCTCCCTCTTTTTATTTTATGCCTTTAAATATGCGGCTCCAACGGATTTTCGATAAGAATGTGCCATCCTTGTCGAAACTCATCCAAGTAAATAAAGCCTTTCCTACAATATGGTCCTCAGGGACAAAACCCCAAGCTCTAGAATCTAAAGAGTTATGTCTATTATCTCCCATCATCCAGTAGTAGTTTTCTTTAAATGTATAGCTTGTTGCTTTTTGACCATTGATATAATAATCTCCAGCTTTTTTCTCTAAAGTATTTCCTTCATGATCCCGTATAGCACGTGTATACATCGGAACGGTCAAGGAATCCAATGCCACAGTCCAGCCTTTGGAAGGGATAGTGATTGGTCCAAAATTGTCAAAATTCCAGTGGTAATTCACATTTTGTGGAAAGGTATCTCCTGTCACATCATCCTTGTTTAACAATCCCATCTCAACCTTCTGTACATTTGACCATGAACCCACTAATTTAGCCTCATCATCAGTCATCACTGCGCGAAAGATATTGGGCTGATTGGTTGGATCACACTCTATACGCAGGTCTTTCATCTTTTGCATATTAAGCCCGGAATCATCGGTATACACATAATAATCAATCTGCATTTCTTCAGGCATAAATCCTGGCTCGCCATTTACAAAAAGTTTCGCATCCTGCATCGATATCTGATCTCCAGGCAGGCCTACACAACGCTTAATATAGTTTTCGCGCTTGTCAATTGGTCGGGTAACTATAGTAAACTGATTGTGGACAGCCTCCTTGCCCATAAGGCGAACGATGTCAGCATAGGTACGATCTTGATGCTCTAAGATAACGGTATCTCCTGCTGGAAAGTTGAATACCACCACGTCATTTCGCTTAATCTCCTGAAAGCCTGGCAATCTTTTGTAGGGCAATTGAATTAATTCCGAATAGGCTTTACCGCCTGTTACCGGCATGGTATGGTGTGCAAATGGAAAAGCCAATGGCGTCATGGGCACCCGAGGTCCATAGTTCAACTTGCTTACAAACAAAAAGTCTCCAATTAACAAGCTTTTTTCCATAGATCCTGTAGGAATCATATAGGCTTCAATTAGAAATCCACGTATTAAAGAGGCTGCTACTGTCGCAAATACGATTGCATCAGCCCACTCTCTCCCAACAGACTTATGATAAGGATATTTCTTCTTAAACTCTTCTGTATGGGACTGCCCTAAGTACTTCACCTGTGCATCTCTTCCCCATAGCGGCAAGAAGATAAAGGGCAATAGCACCGCAGCTGCAGTTTCCCAAAATCTACGCTTTCCAAAACATTTTAAAAAGTCTAGAAAAAGTCCGTAAAATATAAAGATGTTAACAATGGGTACTAACAATAAGAAAACCCACCATGTAGGCCTTCCCGTCAGTTGCGCCATTATATACGCTCTATAGAAGGGAACTACTGCTTCCCAGCCCTGCTTTCCAGCTTTCTTAAATAATAACCACAATCCGTAAATGGAGAGGATAATAAAAACTGTAAAAATTATATACCACATATATTCTTGTCAAAAATAAATTAATGTTTAATCCTATGCCGCTTTAGCGCAACTATTCCTAGCACCCTGCAACGCCTATCTTAACACAAGTTACGAATTATGCCTGATTAAAATCAAACATTTCTGTCACTTGATAAAATCCCTTCTTCCCGATTAACCACTCGGCAGCAACCACTGCCCCAAGCGCAAATCCAGCACGATTGTGCGCAGTATGCTTGAATTCGATCTGATCTACCTCCGAGCTATACAACACCGTATGTGTGCCCGGAACATCTTCAATGCGTAAGCTTTCAATCAGAAGTTCATTAGGCTTAGCAACAAGCTCATCAGCTGTCCCAACGACCTCATTGACCCAGTCTTGCTTATGATCTAAGCCCGACAAGATACCCTCGGCAATGGTTATAGCCGTTCCACTGGGCGCATCCAGCTTTTGTATATGGTGAATCTCCTCTACCTGCACATCATACTGCTTATAGGGATTCATCGCCTTAGCTAAGAGTTTATTTACATGAAAGAATATATTGACGCCAATGCTAAAGTTAGAGCCATAGAGTAAGGATTGGTTGGCTGCCAGCGTAGTGCTTTCCACCTCTTGAAGGTGCTCATACCAGCCAGTGGTACCGACAACAATGGGTATATTAGCTTCAAAACACAAGCTAATATTGCTTAGCGCTGCCAAGGGTTGGCTAAAATCAATTGCTACATCAGCCCCAATTAAATCTGCTGCTGTAAGGCTTTCTCTATTGTCTTTATCTACAATAAGCAATATTTCATGCCCTCTTTTATGCGCAAACTGCTCAATCTGCTGCCCCATTTTACCGTACCCTAACAGTATTATTTTCATAGTAATAATTCGGTTGTTTCTAGTTTAGATTCATTGTAAGTTTCAAGCCTGGAGCAATGCCGTAAGCTTGAAATGGACCAGTTCCTATGCCCGCTAATGTTGGCATTAGCGTGGGCCGGATGCGCATGGTCATATCCCGACCAATGTTCCAACGGTTTTTAAGCATTGAGTCTGCATAAGCTTCTACAACATTTAGTCCCCACCAGCCCACTGTGACCAAAATTGTTAAATCTCTATTCCTGCGGGCATAATCCTTTTGCGCAATCAAACCATTTGGCTCCCAGTTGATTAAATCGGGATCTTTTCGATCTTCATAATTATTCGCAATCCTATAGTCTAGCTCATCTAAAAACTTCCTATAATACCATTGCCAATAATCAAATACCAGGTACGAGCCTACAAATCCACCATAAATTACGGGCACTTTAATCCACCAAAGTCCTTTATTGGTATGTTGCCCCCATCCCGGTAGCATTAAGGAACGTCGCCAGGCGACCCTAGAAAGCCTTTCAACTTCAAGTCGTGCAGAATCCTTTTTTATGCCATTGAAATAATATTTCTCCCGCTCTTCCTCAGCCTTCTTCCGCTCCTTCCGCTCTTTCCGCGTCTCTGTCTTTGCGGTATCCTGCGCCGACAGCTTTGCTTGTAGCGAATCCTTGGCTAAAGGGGCTTTGCCCAAGCTATCCAATTGAATGGCCTTTGTATCTTGGGCGAATGCCGAAAGAAACATAAACAAAGAAAATAAAGCGGTTACGATATAACGCATTACCAATCTAATAGTTCCAAAATACGACTTAAGTCATCCTCACTGTCAAATGGTATTTCAATAGCACCCTTCCCACGTGTATTCTTTAAGTTTAAACGTACCCGTGTAGAAAAACGAGATGCCAAATCATCTTCAATCTTCTGGTATTGAAAGTCCAACTGCTTGCCAACCTCATGTTTCTTGGGCTTGGATTGCTGCTGTATATTACGTACCAGGATTTCAGTCATACGTACGGACAGGCCTTTATCAATAATCTCTTGATAAACAAACAATTGCTTATCCACCTCGCCAACATTGATCAATGCCCGAGCATGCCCCATTGAAACTTGACCATCCCGAATCCCTGCTTGGATAACTGGTGGCAGCTTTAACAAGCGTAGGTAATTGGTGACAGTTGATCTGTTCTTACTGACACGCTCGCCCAGTTCTTCCTGCTTCAGGTTACACTCTTCAATCATCCTATGAAAACTCAATGCCACCTCAATCGCATTTAGGTTTTCACGTTGAATATTCTCAATTAAAGCCATTTCCAACATCTGTTGGTCATTAGCTGTACGGACATAAGCTGGAATCTCCGCTATGCCTGCTAGCTTGGAAGCACGCAAACGGCGCTCCCCACTGATTAATTGATATTCATTTTTGCTGATTTGTCTAACCGTAATGGGCTGAATAAGCCCCTGCACTTTTATAGATTCAGACAGCTCCTGCAACGCTTGCGCATCAAAATCTGTACGCGGCTGAAAAGGATTGACAGCGACCTGATCCACAAGGATAAAGTTAATACTGCCTGCGGCAGATATCCCACCATCCTTATTCATAGCAACCTCTGTCGTACTCCCTCGAGAAACATCTATATCCTCACTCTGCAATAATGCCCCCAGTCCCTTCCCTAATCCGGTCTTTCTTTGTAATGCCATGTTATACTGTTGCTGTTTGCTTTTCTTCTGTAACTAAACCATTCTTCTGTAAGATCTCACGCGCTAAGTTTAGGTAGTTTATTGTACCCTTACATGAGGCATCATGCATAATAACAGAAATCCCAAAACTTGGCGCTTCACTCAGACGTGTGTTGCGCTGAATAATGGTATCAAAAACCAGTTCACTAAAGTGTGTACGTACTTCTTCCACCACCTGATTGGACAGGCGCAGACGTACATCGTACATCGTCAATAATATACCCTCAATCTCCAAACTTGTATTTAAACGCGTTTGAACGATCTTGATTGTATTCAATAATTTTCCTAATCCCTCCAAGGCAAAATACTCACACTGAACCGGAATAATAATTGAATCGGATGCAGTCAAGGCATTGATCGTGATCAATCCCAAGGATGGCGAACAGTCAATAATTATAAAATCATAATCATCCTTGATCTGTTCCAGCATCTTCATCATCTTATACTCACGCTCATGCATATTGATCATTTCGATCTCTGCACCCACCAAGTCAATATGTGCTGGAAGTAAATCCAGGTTTGGCGTGTCGGTAGCCTGTATGGCTTCACGTGGATCTAGATCATTCACCAAGCATTCATACACACTTGCTTTGATAACACGCGGGTCGAAGCCAATACCTGACGTGGAATTTGCTTGTGGATCTGCATCCACTAACAACGTCTTGTGCTCCAAGACGGCTAAACTTGCTGCAAGATTGATGGATGTCGTTGTTTTTCCTACACCACCTTTTTGATTAGCAATTGCTATAATTTTTCCCATGAGATTGAAATCCTTTATTAATCTAAACACCAATGGTATTCTGCTTCTACAAAATTAAACCTAATTAACAACCCTTGCGCATGAAAATGCTTAAATCTTGTTAAAATTAGTATTTTTGGCCAGCAAACTTAACCAATAGCTAAGGGTGCTAAGATACAAAAAATAGCATAATCACTTTATACTGATTTTAGGCTTTTTCCTAACAAAAGATCATCATGAATTTAATCATAGCTGGAACGAATAGAGAACGTAGTAATTCATTAAAAATAGCCAAGTATTATCAGCAACATTTGTTGGATAAGGGCGAGGCCTGGACGATCTTCTCCCTAACCGACCTCCCAGCAGATATCAGCGTGTCTGACCTTTATGGAAAAAGAAGTCAAGGCTTTGAGGCTATTCAAAGTTTAATTTCCGCGACCACAAAGTTTGTTTTTATTATTCCTGAATACAACGGTAGCTTCCCTGGAATTTTAAAAACATTTATCGATGCCTGTGCTTTCCCAGCCTCATTTCACCATAAGAAAGTAGCCCTTGTTGGGCTGTCCACAGGGAGCTTTGGAAACATTCGCGGGCTTGACCATTTCACGGGCGTTTGTAACTATTTACGGATGCATGTGCTCCCGCTAAAAGTACACCTACCCAAGGTACAGAATAGCCTGGATATGGATGGAAATATCGTGGATGAACTTACCTGTCGCTGTATTCAAGAACAGATCGAGGAGATAAGCCATTTTTAAGCTTAAATAGTGCCATGCACGATGCTTTGTAACAAATCTTCAATACTTAGCTGAAACTGCTTCCGATCGTGTTGGCTATTGGGCAGGCTGGCCTTTTCCTTTTCATAATAAAACATCGTCCATTTATGTGCATTGTACTCTAAGGCGGATAAGTTTTCGACCCAGTCCCCCGAATTCATATAGGTACAGGCTCCTTTTTTTGTTTCGAAATGCCGGATTTGCGGCTGATGTATATGCCCACAAATAACGTAATCATAGCCATTCTCTATGGCGATATGCGAAGCCGTTTCCTCAAAATCCCCTATAAACTTGACCGCCTTCTTTACTGAATTCTTTATGCGCTTGGAAAGCGAATACTTCTCCCGCCCTAGCTTGAGCAGCATCCAATTGATGGCATTGTTAAGCTGAATCAAGCGATCATAACCCCAACCCCCTAATTTGGCCAGCCACTTGGCATGCTGAATGGAGGCATCAAAGACATCCCCATGAAAAATCCAGGTCTTTTTCCCGTTTAGGTCTAAAAGCAACCTATTGGTCAAAGTTATATGGCCAAACTCCATCTTCCCAAATTTACGTAGCAGCTCATCGTGATTTCCAGTGATATAAACTACATCACAGCCTTGACAGGCTAAGTCCATAATACACTTCAGAACGCGACGATGAGACTCCGGGAAATAACTTTTCCGAAATTGCCATATATCAATTATATCGCCATTTAGCACCAACATCTTGGGTCGAATAGATGTAAGGTATTGTAACAATTCATCCGCTCTACAACCGTAGGTTCCTAAATGTAGATCGGATATAACGACAAGTTCAACATCTCTCTTCATAGCTGTTTTTTCAAAACAAACGAAATAAGATGAACCTATAGTTTAGAGAAGGTTAAATAATCATGAATTTTTAAACTTAAAATCTTAATCCAGCCTATTAAACCTTCAACATATACAGCTCGTAGTCCTTCAGAAGAAACATTATTCTGAATATCATTTTAATAAAGCTATAACATTCTGTATCTTTAAAAACCACTTATAAGCAATCTATGTTAAAAATTCAGGTGAAAAATGAAACAGGGCGTTTACGTGCAGTGGTTTTAGGCATAGCAAATCAAAATGGGCCTATACCCACCGCAGAAGAAGCATATGACCCTAAATCCCTTGCGCACATAAAGGCTGGAACATATCCTGCAGAATCGGACATGATCTTTGAAATGTCTGCCTTCCAACAGGTACTACAACGCTATGGCGTAAAAGTCTATCGACCTACACTGATCCCCAATCTCAATCAGATTTTCGCAAGAGATATCGGCTTTGTAATCGACAACAAATTTATTAAGGCCAATATCCTACCCGACAGGGCTGAGGAATGGCAAGCCATAGAATACCTAACACAACAGATCGAACCCAACTCCTTGATACAAGCCCCAGAGGATGTGCATATGGAGGGTGGAGACGTAATCCTTTGGGACGATCACATCTTTGTGGGCACGTATTTAGGGGCTGACTATGCGCAAATAAACACGGCTCGGACCAATCAAAAGGGAGTTGATTTTATCCAAGATCTTTTCCCCAATAAAACCGTTAAAGCATTTGACCTGGTGAAGTCTATGACTGATGCTCGGGGGAATGCTTTACACTTGGACTGCTGCTTCCAGCCTATTGGCAAGAACAAAGCAATTATCTACAAGGGCGGCTTTAGGAATAGCGCCGATTACGAATACCTTGTAGACCTCTTTGGCCCACAAAACCTATTTGAGATCAGCGCCGAGGAAATGTACCAAATGTTTAGCAATGTGTTTTCCATAGCCGATAATATTGTGGTATCTGAGCAAAGATTTGACCGCCTAAACCGCTGGTTAAGAGAAAATGCATTTATTGTAGAGGAAATCCCCTATCATGAGATTGGGAAGCAAGAAGGCTTGCTACGCTGTTCTACACTACCCTTACTTCGTGATTAATTTTATGCAACAGACTACAGACACTTTATTGTTGGTTCGCCCCTTTAGCTTTCGTAAAAACGAACAAACAGCCGTTAATAATTACTTTCAAGAAGACCTTGCAGAGAACAACCTCGACGCCTTAGCCAAGGCGGAGTTTGATCACTTTGTGACTATACTCAATGCCGCCAAGGTCAATACCCTAATCCTACAGGACAATGGAGAATGGGACACGCCAGACAGCATCTTCCCCAACAACTGCTTCTCTACACATCAGGGCACAGCCGTTAAATACCCCATGTTTGCTGTTAACCGACAATTGGAGCATCAACTGGACCATATTGGATTTTTACAAAGCCAAGGCTTTGCCATTGACAGGATCGTGGATTACAGGGAGTATGCCAAGGATAACCACTTTCTCGAAGGCACCGGCTGCTTGATCTTGGATCGGGTGCATCGCATTGCCTACTGCTCCCTCTCAGACCGTGCGGATGAAAAGCTGATTCATTTATTCTGTAAGGATATGGATTATCAGGCTTGTATCTTTCAAGCCAAGCAAACTGTGGGGCAGGAAAGACTGCCAATCTACCATAGCAATGTGATGCTTTCTGTAGGCACGCACTTTGCCGTTGTCTGTCTAAGCAGTATAGACGATACTGATGAAAGGAATAGGCTGGTACAGCAACTGGAAAGCACAGGCAAGACCATTATAGCCATTTCGGCCGCGCAAATGAACGGCTTTGCAGGCAATATCCTAGAAGTGAGCTCTAGCGAAGGCAAGCCTTTGATCGTTATGAGCAGTACAGCTTATAATAGCTTTACAGCAGATCAACGCATACTTCTCGAAAGCTTCGGAGAACTTATACATGCTCCATTGGATAGCATTGAAACATGCGGCGGCGGAAGTGCTCGCTGCATGTTGGCAGAAGTTTTTTATGCCTAAAACAAAAAAAAGGTGGAATGCATCTGCATCCACCTTTTTCCAAATCAACAATTATAATTATAAATTTAAAATGCTTGCAATTTAGGCCCTACTAATATTCAATAGGGAAATTAAACTCAACCGTTCCTGCATCTGACACGCCTTTAACACGTACAATATTCCGTTTAGAACTACCTAAGGCAGCCTCAACCTCATCGACACTATTAACAGGCTTGCCATTCACATGGGTTATCACCAATCCTTTCTCTACCCCAAAGTATTCAAACATGCCACCCCGGTGTACCTGCGTGATTACCACACCTGAATTTACACCATATTTTTTCTTCTGCGCATCACTTGCTGGTGTAAAGCTTGCACCTAGCTTATTAAAGATTTCAGTAGCACTCTTACTACTCACCTCATCGGCGGCAGCTTTCTTGCTGGTATCCTGTGCCCGTAGCGTAATTGTGGCATCCTTTTCTTTGCCATCACGCTTGTAGGTAATCTTCACCTTGTCGCCTGGGCGAAGTCTAGCAACACGCTCCTGAAGATCTGAAGAAGAGTAGATAATATTACCTTCAATCTTAGTAATTACATCCCCTTTCTTAAGACCTGCATTTTCAGCAGCCCCATCTTTCACTACATCCTGTACATAAAGTCCGCTGACATCATCCAGCTTAAACTCCTTGCGTACCGCCTCATTAATTTCATTAAATGTCACGCCAATATATCCTCGCTGAACAGCTCCAAATTCCTTGAAGTCATCCATAATCTTCTTTACCAGGTTGACTGGAATTGCAAATCCATAACCGGCATAGGTACCAGTCGGCGAAGCGATCGCCGCATTGATCCCGATTAATTCCCCGCGGGTATTTACCAATGCCCCACCACTATTGCCCTTATTGATTACTGCATCCGTCTGAATAAAGGATTCTATAGCTGTATTTATAATTGGCTCATTGGACTGCCCATAAGGAGAGCGCTGCCCTTGATCCCCTAGGATTCCAATCTGCCTACCCTTAGCACTTACAATCCCCGCCGTAACGGTAGACTGCAAACTCAATGGATAACCTACGGCCAATACCCATTCTCCAATCTGCACATTGTCTGAGTTCCCAAAGCGTACAAAAGGTAGACTAGCTCCACTTACCTTTAATAAGGCTAGGTCAAAGTCCGGATCACGTCCGATGACCTTTGCTTCAAAGGTACGCTTGTCGGTCAATTGTACCTCGATCTTGTCAGCATCTTCCACCACATGGTTATTGGTCACGATATACCCATCTTGTGAAATCAACACGCCAGATCCTGAAGCCTGTTGACCTTGTCTAGGCTCCGCACGACGCTGTTGTGGCATCCCAAAGAACTCTTCAAACATGTCGAATGGTGAGCCTTGTCCCCCACGCTGTGTATTACGGGCTTTCATCGTCACCTTAATGTGTACCACACCTGGTGAGACTGCCGCCGCCGCCTGCGTAAAATCTAGATTTCCTGTAGAGGACACAATCTCTGCCTCTGGGTTGTTTGCGTAAAAAACCTTCTGCTTTTCTTCAAAAGACAGCTGATTCTGTTGTCTATCCTCGAAAACCTTATAGCCGCCAATAGCAACAGCGCCACCGACGAAAGCTGTCAATAAACTTATTCCTATTTTTTTCATATTTCTATTTACTCTAATTATCTTTAACAATTCTTATACTTGAAGGGTATTCAAAAGTAATACCATAAGCGGAGACCTGTCAACTTTTCTTCGTTAAAAAATGTTAAGGAAAAGCCTACTAAAGTGTTCTTTAACAAGATTTAACAATCGAAAGCCGCTTTGTAACAAGAATATTAATTTTACACGAAATTTTCAACTATATGCACCAAAAAATTAAGTTCGCTAAATATCAAGGCGCTGGCAATGATTTTATCCTTATTGACAATAGAAGCTCTGTTTTTGACAGAAATAACAGCACTTTGGTAGAAAAACTTTGCGATCGTAAATTTGGAATTGGAGCAGATGGACTTATGCTACTTCAAGATACTGAAAATTTTGATTTTGAAATGATCTATTTCAATGCCGATGGCAAGGAAGGTACCATGTGTGGAAATGGCGGGCGCTGCATCGTCGGCTTCGCGCGGGATTTAGGCATTATTAATTCAGAAACTGACTTTTTGGCAGTAGATGGTGCCCATCACGCATTTATCAAAGGCAACCAAGTGGATTTAGGTATGATTGAAGTCCACGCAGTTGAGCGCAATGGGGCTGACTATATACTGAATACAGGCTCTCCACACTATATACAGTTTGTACAGCAGCTACAGGATCTTGATGTGTATTCAGCCGGCTATACTATCCGCAACAACTCCAAGTATAAAGCGGATGGCATAAACGTTAACTTTATAGAAAAAGAAGGGCAAGGCTACTTCCTCCGAACTTTTGAACGTGGGGTTGAAGATGAGACCTTGGCCTGTGGAACGGGCGCTACCGCTGCGGCTATGGCCATTAGCTTGGCTGAAGAAAGGGAGGGTGCACTGGAAATTCCTATTCGGGTATTGGGCGGACAGCTTTACATCAGCTTCCTTAAAAATGGCAATTCCTTTAGTAATGTTCGATTAAAAGGCCCTGCCGACTTTGTCTTCCAGGGTGAAGTCTAAGCCTGTAAACAACAGCTTCGCATCAATCTAGCTTTAATGACAATAGAAGGCCTGCTTTTATGGTCATTATTATGTATATTGGCTCCTTTTTCAGGTACTAGGGATAATTACTTCAATGCAACAAGTGGACAGCAAACTGCCTTTTAAATTGGTTTACTCCGTAGGGGAACACCCTTATTTAGGTTACTTAATAGAACCTCATGTTGTACAGCTGAATCCAAATGGCTCCTACTCCCTAAGCTACAAGCGTATCTTCTCCAATACCATAGGTGACTTTGCTGCTGCCTTGGATGAAGTAGATTACAAGATTATTAAACTGCTCGACGAGATCGAACAGACCCATATTATCAAGCGCTACCATAAGAAAGCGATCCGCCCAGTAGACTTCTTTGGCAAGATATTCAATCCGCAGATTTTCGAACAATTACGTCCCAAGATTGAGCAAAACATGCTTGCTGTACTTGATATCATTGGCAATAAGCCTTTGTTTTTGATGAGTAAGGATGGTTATCCTGCGGAGCAAGAGCTAAAAATAGCAAGCGAGCCTACTTCTATCCTTTTCCACTTCCGTCGGGATGCTCTTGAAACGCGCTACTTCCCAACCTTAAAGCATGAAGGCCATCGCATAGACTTTATGTACAAGAATGCACAGGTAATTATTAACAAGCAGGCCTGGCTCCTACTGGAAAATAAACTCCTATATTTTGACCAAGAGATTGATGGCAAAAAACTAAGTCCATTTCTTAATAAACGATATATTGCCGTACCACGGAGCACGGAAAAAAAATACTTTGAGACCTTTGTTGTCGGACTTATCGAGAAGCATCATGTGTATGCAGAAGGCTTTGAGATCAAGACCCAGAAAGAAGAGGCACAACCCATCTTAAAGCTCTTCTATGTTGCATCTGGAGAATCATTTATACAGCTTTCATTTGCCTATGGAGACTATAGCTTTCCTGCGGAAACGGATCAAGCAATAAGTGTCCGGCTGGAACACTTGGAGGAAGCAGATGAATATATATTTCACCGCATAAGGCGTTCGCTAGCTTGGGAACAGAAACAAGCGGGCTACCTGCAAGAGTTGGGCTTAATCAAAAAAGAGGGCCTCCCTGCTGCTTATAGCAGCCCTGAAGAAGAGTCTATTATCTCTTGGCTAAACCAATGGCAAGAAGTCTTGCAGGAAAAAGGCTTTATAATCACCCAAGAAAAGAGTGACAAGACTATTTTTATTGGAAAAACATCCCTAGAGATCGAGATTGAAGAGGACAATGATTGGTTTGATGTCAAGGCCATGGCTTATTTTGGCCCATATGAAATACCATTTATTCAACTTCGAGATCATATCCTAAACAAGGTTCGAGAATTTATACTACCCAATGGGGAGGTCGCGATTATTCCTGAAGAGTGGTTTGCACAATACGAGCATCTCTTTCACTTTACCAATAAAAAAGATGGTCTAAAGCTGAGTAAAACGCATATTGGTTTATTATATGAGATTTCTGAGCATACCGAAATTACCTTTAGCAGAAAGCTGCAAAAGCTCCTTGAGTTTGAGCAGATTGCTGAGCAGCCACTACCAAAGGACTTCTTAGGCGAGTTACGCCCCTATCAGAAAGCAGGCTACAACTGGTTTCACTTCTTGCAGAAATTCAACTTTGGGGGTTGTCTGGCGGATGACATGGGCCTCGGAAAGACAGTCCAAACTTTAGCATTATTACAAAGCCAGAAGGAGGAGTTAGCAGCTAGTGAATTGAGCAAGACCTCCTTGCTAATCCTTCCTACCTCCCTGATTTATAACTGGCAAAAGGAAGCCGAAAAATTTGCGCCGAAGCTTCGGGTGCTGATACACACAGGCTCGAATAGGCTTAAAGACCCTTTTTTATTCTCGCAGTTTGACTTAGTTATTACTACTTATGGCATTGTTCGTAGTGATGAAGCCCTATTGGCTAAGTTTTTCTTTAATTACATTATCCTAGACGAGAGCCAGCATATTAAAAATCCGACGTCAAAATCTTTTAAAGCGATCAAAACCTTGAAGAGCAAGCATAAGCTTACACTGAGCGGAACGCCTATAGAGAACTCTGTCGCAGACATCTGGTCGCAGATGCACTTTGCTAACCCGGGCTTACTCGGCTCGTACAACTTCTTTCAAAAGGAGTTTGTAACAGCGATTGAGAAAAAGAAGGATGAGGACAAGGCGACAAAGCTACAGGCAATTATAAAACCCTTTATCCTGCGCAGGACTAAAGATCAGGTCGCAAAGGAGCTCCCTCCTAAAACGGAGCAGACTATCTTTTGTGCCATGAGCGAGGAGCAGGCTGAGCGCTATGAAAGTGTTAAATCGGAGTATAGAAACGCTCTTTTGGACAATGCGGTGCAGCAGCATGGCAAAGGCAATCAAATTATCCTATTACAGGGGCTTACTAAGTTACGACAGCTGGCCAATCACCCTAAGATGCTTGACCCATATGAGGAGCTTACTTCTGGGAAATTCGATGTAGTCTTGGAGATGCTTGAATCGATCTTAGCTGAAGGGCATAAGGTCTTGGTGTTTTCTCAATTTGTAAAACAACTCCAACTCTTTAAAGCTCATTTTGACAAGCATAAGATTGCTTATGCCTACCTAGATGGCAGCACCAAGGATAGACAAGAAGCGGTGTCAACCTTTAAGGACAATAAGGATACTGCGGTATTCCTGATCTCCATTAAGGCTGGGGGCGTAGGGCTTAACCTTACGGAAGCAGACTATGTGTTTATCCTTGATCCGTGGTGGAATCCTGCCGTTGAGCAACAAGCCATTGACCGCTCTCATCGGATTGGACAGACAAAGAATGTATTTATCTACAAGTTTATTAGCAAGGATACTGTAGAGGAAAAGATTTTGGCTTTACAAGGCCGTAAGAAGGCCCTGTCTTCAGCGCTAATCACGACGGAGGAAAGCTTTATCAAATCCCTTAGCAAAGCTGACATTCAAGAAATCCTTAAATAAAAAAAAACGACGCCCTGAGAGACGCCGTTTAACTTTACAACAAACTATTAAACAAAAATTACTTTTCTATTGGATCAGGATTACTTGCTTTTAAAAGCATCTATTCCTTTTTGTAAGTAGGCTGCATAACTATTCGAATCATAGTCTGCACCGCTAGCTGGCAAAAGCAACTTGCCATCCGTATCTACAATCGCATAAAGCGGCTGTGAGTTACTGTTAAATGTGGAGGCTTGAAAATCGGAGTTCTTGTTTCCAATATTCTTGATCTTCTTGCCTGAGTACGTAGAAACATACTGCTCTGAAGCAGGTAGCTCGGTACGGTCATCCACAA
>JASLCA010000286.1 GCA_030146225.1 Sphingobacterium sp.
GTACGCGTGACCTCGCCCGAGAGGCTATTATGGGATTCGTTAGGCATGGCAAAATCAGCCACCTTACGACCAGAAGTTAAGGTATAGCTCAACAGGAGTCGCTTCCAAGTCGCTGGGTCAATATCTTCCATCAGCACCGTATCCCGTGTATAGTTTAAAGAATCCCTCACCTTCTTGCGGGGATCCGACTTAAGCGGGGATTTGAGGTACGTATTGGTCGTCATCATCATGCTATAGATCGACTTTTTATGCGGAGCCATAAAGGTAACCTGCTCATTTTGATAAAACTCCTTTAAGCCCGCTAGGTCTATCGCCATAACGACGGAGTCAAACACATCGGGCCTAGACTTTAGGAAGTCGTAGGTACTCATGTTGAATTTGCCTACATGCACGCCGTTCTCCGTAAAATAATCCTTCTTACAAGAAAAGAACAGCAGGCTAGACATTATAATGATGAATAATTTTTTCATTTGTTAATGATTTACGTATTAGAAGTCATAATCGCTTGCCCACAGGCAGCTTAACCTTTCTGCTTATTGCGCCCAAAAGTTTGTTTGGGTCATATGTGGATTACCATCAAATGAGTAAGCAGAAACTGGCCAATAAGCTACGCCCTGCTCCACATGTGCATCCGTGATATACTTGTTGAAAGCGGGTATTCTATCTGTACGCACCACGTCGTACCATAAATAGCCTTCGCCAATCAGCTCCTTGCGCCGCTCCGTTAAGATGGCTTTTAGCAAGTCGGGTTCCTCCGCGGCATTATAAGCCAGGGCCGAAGCACGCGCACGTACGCGATTCAAATGCTCAATGGCTTCAGTCGGCTTATTATTACGGACTAAAGCCTCGGCATGCAACAATAAAACATCTGCATAGCGAAAAACCACAATATTCGCTTGATATTTCGGTAAAGTCACCGTAAAATCTGGGGCTTTAATATCAAACTTATTCAGCGTTATATCCAAGGAGTTAGAACGGTTGGTCAGCCATTGCGTTCTTAAGTCAGGCCCGCCAACAGGGAACAGCGCATTGGCGACTTCTACTGGAATATTCGATACCTCCGAGATTTTGTTTTTAACCTCTGGTGGCCTCGCAAAAGATGCTGCTAAAGTAGAATAAACTGAAGCCTCCTTATCATTAAAGTTGATTTCAAAGATTCCTTCTTTTGAACGCCCTTGCATCACCTCTTTAAACTTACTAAAAGGCAATAACTCTAGGCCGCCAGCAACTTCGTTTTTCACGATTTCTGTCAAGACTTTTTCAGCTTCCAGATACTTCCGATCAAACATATGAATATTAGCCAATAAGGTCATTGCCGCAATTTTAGTAGGCTTTACGCCTCGGTCGGCCACAGTAGCATACTGCATCGGCAGCTCGCTAGCGAGTACATCATTTAACTCTTGAATACAAAATTCCCAGATCTTTTCCTTAGGCGTACGCGGTAGCGGCTTCTTGTTTACCCCCTCTAAGTTCAAGGGCACATCGCCCCATATTCTAGAAATATAGAAATAGGTAAAAGCACGGATAAACTTTACTTCAGCAACATAATAAGCCTTCGTTTTCAGCTTAAATGCATCTGCATTTATCCCCTCGACTTTCTCCAGGATCAGGTTGCACTGCGCAATCGCACGGTAAAACTTACCCCAATCCCGCCAATTGTCTACTGTATAGTAGTTGGACCCTAAATCATTACTCTCTAGGTTAAATCCGACCACATTTTTGATATCACTGGCTCTAAATTCGCCATAAGCATAATAAGCATAGAGGGTCGTCATTGGACTCCGCAAGAAAGAGTATGCTGCTGCTATTTCACTTTGCACATCGGACTCACTCTGCCAAGCCGTGTTGACCGTAATGCTGGTTTTTGGGTCCTGCAACAAGCTCTTTTCACAGGCCGAAAACAGCAGTGCAAGCAGCAATAATAAGGTTGTTGTTTTTAGAATTTTCATGTCTTTTCTTGCTTATAATTGTACATTCAGTCCAAAAGTAAATTTCTTAGGAATCGGATAGAATCCACCTCTATCAATTCCTGAAAAGTCTACGTTCTCCGCATCTGGCCCATTAAACTTCTGAATAATAAACACATTGTCCATCTGGGCAAAGATATTCAAGCGTTTCAGCTTAAACCTCTTAATCATCTCACTCGGTAACTCATAAGACAACTGCACATTTTTCAAACGCAAAAACGAACCACTCTCCACAAATAAGGTCTGCTTATAGCTGTAATTCGCATTATTGTTCGTGTTAAATGGGTTGTAAGCAGGATATTTTGCCTGATCGCCACTTTGTTCCCAGAAGTCAAAACCCCGAACATCCGGCAAGCTAGTCGGCTGCAAGATGGCATTTGGATTCAAACGATCAGCTAAAGTCTTGTTAATAATTTGACGCCCTACCGAGTAAACGAAAAAGGTCGATAGCGAGAACTGTCCATAGCGCAGATCCGATCTAAATCCACCGGTAACCGTTGGATTCGGGTTTCCACCAAAAATCTTATCATCCGAGATAAGGTCCCCATTGGCATTGTTCACCTCATAGCCTACACGGTAATCCCCATCTAGATCAGCGATCATAATATCCCCAGCCTTGAATGGATAGCGGGTATCACTACCTGTCAACTTATTCCCTGTCTTGGGATTGACGGGCACATCATCATCCGTAGCATATACGCCTAAAGTCTGATGTACGTAGAAATCATTCAGCGGTCTACCTACTCGTAATAAACGCTCATAAGAACGTAGGTACACATCCTTACCGTCTTCACCAATGGCTAATAGCACGTTCTTATTGATCGCGCCATTTACATTCACAGACCAGCGCCATTTCGGTGACTTGCGAATAAGATCTACATACACCGCAAGCTCATAACCATAGTTATGCACATCTTGTCCATTGCTATAGATCATCTTGTAGCCAGAAGTATTAGGTAGGGCAAGGTCAAAGAG
>JASLCA010000288.1 GCA_030146225.1 Sphingobacterium sp.
GACAGTCAACAGTTTTCAAGACTGCCGCATTCGACCACTCTGCCAGCTCTCCGCGACAAAAGTACAAATTTTCTCTATCGTTCAAAATTTTATTTCATCTTTTTTCAAAGAATAATCCACTTTAAGCAATAGCTGACTGATTTTTAAGCCAATACAAACTGCAATTCTGCATCAAATCTCACCTCGCTACTCACCATAACACCACCTGCCTCTAATGCTGTATTCCAAGTCAAGCCAAAATCTTCTCTTTTTATTTTACCTGTCACACTAAACCCTATCTTTTTATTGCCCCATGGATCTATACCCGACCCACCATGGTATACTTCCAAGCGAATAGGTCTATGCTGCCCTTTAATGCTTAAATCACCATCAATTGCATAGCGCTGCTTGCCCAAGTCTTCGATCTCGCGGGATGAAAAAGTAATCTTTGGATAGCTGGCACTATTAAAAAAATCCTCACTCTTTAAGTGTTGATCCCGTGGCTCATTCTTAGTAGTAATTGAATCTACGGCTATCGAAACATTAATCTTAATACTAGCTAAATCCTTAGGGTCTCCTGTCACCTCTACATCAAAGTCTTCAAAAAGTCCCTTTACATTTGAAATCATCATGTGCTTAACACGAAATTCAAGCACACTATGCCCTTTGTCTAAACTCCATTTTTCCATTGTAATTTTTCTATTTTGTGTTAACTATTAAAACATCTTAATTTAAAGAATGTTCTACACAAATTTTACTTTTTAGGTTGATTTAAAGTAAAATTCTTAAGCTATACTGGAAATGAAAAATAAAACAGGCTTCCCATGCCTAAAGCCGACTCCACCCCTATTTCTCCACCTTGACTTTCAATAAAATCCTTGGAAATAGCCAGCCCCAACCCTGTCCCGACCTTACTACTGCCAGGCACTTGAAAATAACGTTCAAAAATACGCTCCTGGTACCTTTTATCAATCCCGGATCCACTATCACGGACTGAAAACAACAAGCGATTTTCTACGCACTGCAAGGAAACGACAATCTCAGTATGTAAGGGCGAATAGCGAATCGCATTGGTAATAAAGTTGGTCAATACCCAGGCGGTCTTCTCTGCGTCCACGGGTATAAAGGGTAAGTCGGCGGCAATCTCCTCACGCAGGCTAAGCTGCTTCTGTAAGCGGCTTGTCTTGGTGGCATCCAAGGCATAGTGCAGAATCTCCAAAGGGTTGTTAGGATGTATATTCAATTGTATATTGCCAGTTTCCACCTGCGCCATATTGAGCAGTTCACTAGTAATCTTTAACAAACGCTCGCTATCCTCCTTAATACTTTGCAGCAAGTCCTGCTGCTCGGTATTTAAAGCCCCAGTATTCTTATGCGCAAGGATATCTAAGCTCATTTTTATCGCAGCAATAGGCGTTTTAAGCTCATGAGACACTGTAGAAATAAAGTTTGTCTTAGCAAACTCCAACTCCTTAAAGCTGGTCACATTTCGCAATAAGACAAAGTAGCCAATGGGCTGGGCATCCTGCTCTCCAGTTGGCACAATGCTGATATCTACGATCTCCTTTTCAAAATAGCTTTCCTTGCCATTTGCAAATATCTTAATGGGCATTTTAGCTTTAGCACTGCGTCCATCCTCCTTAATTGTATGCAGCAACTCATAGAGCAAGTCATTCTCTTGTACGACATCAGCTACCTTATGCCCGATAAGTTGGGATTCTTGCATCCCCACCACCTTTAAGAGTTCCTCATTCACAAAGAGAAACTTTCCATTTTCATCTATCCCCAAGACAGGGTCATGTTGATTATTTACCAAGGTTTCCAATCGTTTATTTTCTTTAAGAATTTTATCCAGCTTACTATTGGCATATTCTTCTAACTTCTCCGCCATGGTATTAAAAGAATTGCCCAGTTCAGCAAACTCACTTCGACCATCTAAGTTTACGCGTTGATGGTAATTATGCGCAGCAATCTCCTGAATACTCAGCGTTAACTGCCGAATGGGATTGGCTATACTTCCAGGCATATTCAGCAACAAAGTAAAGGCAATAATCAGGCAGAGCGCAGCCGTAATGGATATCCAGACAATTGCAGTTTCAGCATTTTGTTCAGCTAACTGACTCTTGCGGGCGATGGCATCCATATTTAAGCGCATTAACTCCGACAGATCCTTGCGCAAGAGCCGCTTGGTATTATCCAGCTCAGGCTCCTTTAAATAGCTTTGATAATGCTGCTCAATCATCTCCGTAATGCGCGATTCGCCTGGCTCTGTCATATTCATTTTCTGTTCCGACAAGTTGGCCATAAAGACCGCCGCGGCAGTACCTGCAGTAGTCCCCTCATCCAAGGCCACCATCATATTGCGTGCATAGAGCAAGGTATTATAATTGGCTTTTAAGATATTCGAGGTGTCTTTTTTAAGCCCATTCACATAAATGGAACTGACCGCAGCCAACAACAGAATCATGCCGAAAAGCAACCCAATGCCTATAATAAGTTTTGTCTTTACTCTCATGATAAAAGGATTATATCCGTTTCTTTTTCTTTTAATTTTCGCAACAGCGCAGGCAGCAGAAATGATCTTCTAAAAACAGCAAAGCGATTTAGGCTAGGCTTCCCAAGACATAAGGTGGTTATCTCCATGCGGAGCACCTGATCTGCAATAGCTGAGGTAATATCATTATGCTTAACCTGCAATACCTGTCCCCCCAATTCTGTAGCTAATTTAAAGTTATTGATCAGCATTCGTTGCTTATCCAATGCAATTTTATCACTACTTTCTTTTCGGGCCTGCACATAGAGCACATACCATTCGGCACTGTAAAAGCCCGCCATACGGGCCGTCTTTCGGATAATAGACTTGGCCAACTTGGCATTGCTACTGATACAGACCATAAAGCGTTCATGCCGTAAAATTCCCGTCACCTCCTTGTCTACCTTACGCACCACATGTCCAGCAACCTCCTTCAATGCCAATTCTCGCAATTGCAAGATATGATCCCGTTGAAAGAAGTTGTTTAAGGCCGCCTGTATCTTCTCCGCCTTATAGATCTTGCCCGCTTTCAAACGATCAATAAGCTCATCAGCGCCTAAGTCAATATTCACGATTTCATCCGCCATCAGTAATACCCGATCCGGCACCCGCTCCCGCACTTCCACAGCCGTAATCTTACGCACATCTTCATTTAAGCTTTCAATATGCTGTATATTAACCGCGCTAATAACATTAATGCCAGCTTCCAAAAGCTCTACTACATCCTGCCACCGCTTTTCATTTTTGCTCCCTTCAATATTGCTATGCGCCAGCTCATCCACGATAACCACCTTGGGCCGTAGATTGAGCACAGCTTGCACATCGAGCTCCTCTAGCGCCTTGCCCTTGTAGAAGATCTTTCTACGCGGGATAATGGGTAGTCCCAGCAGCATATCCTCAGTCTCTTGGCGGCCATGTGTCTCCACATAAGCCACCTTCACATCGATTCCATTACGGAGCAAGCTATGCGCCTCCAAAAGCATCCTATAAGTTTTGCCTACCCCAGCACTCATGCCGATATACAGCTTGAACTTACCCATACGAGACCGTTGGATAATGTCTAAAAAATGTTCAGCTGATTTCCGTTCTGGATCCATTATACCTCGCCTTTAATTGTTTAAAAACTTGCTGTTAGCGCCATGCTGAGTTGAGGTGCATCCTGCACTTGCCACTTCCTAAACTCAACCCGCCAGTTGACATTTGGCAAGATGCTGTAATCTGCATTTAGAGAATAAGCCCAAGTAGCAAACTTATCCCCTTCCTCCAGGGCAATTATCACATTATTCCTATCCTCGTAGTACTCAGCGCGGCCGGTTAGGCCAAGCTTCTCCAAGGGTTGATAGCGCAGCACTACAATAGGACTATACCAGTAATTATATTTCTTACTGTCTTTCGCTTGCTGCTCCGCACCAATATCGAAGGCCGCAGTGGCTTGCCATTTCGGGCTCAGCTTTATCTGAGCATAGAAATTATGAAAATACCGCTGCTGGGCAAGGGAGTCCGGCTTATCATTTCCAATAAAGGAACTACTGTTTAAGGTTAGATTGGCTGTTGGCTTCCAAGTTAGTTGATGACCAAAAGCAGGTCTTGTATTTCCTTGATTTTGTTGAATATGCTGCCATCCATTAAGTAGCAACAAGCTCATATACCATTCCTGATTAGCAGTAGTATAGCCCAGCCTTGCACCCGTTTCAAAAAAGGGCGAGTTGTCTGCTAAAATACTGCGTGTTAAGGTAGCATTGTCCGCCCCTACAGCACTTTCAAAACCAATATGCGATGGCAATACGCCCACATCCAACCATAAGTCCGCCTTTTGCGTAAGCCGCAACCCTACATTTGCCTCGTAAAGATGACGCAATACAGAAGGCTCCGCCGCATAGTTTGCCTGCATATAGGACCCAAAGCCTAATCCAATATTTGCACGGAGCCTGTCAGCTTGGTAATTTGCCTTTAACAAGGCTAGATTTAAGGCAAGCTCATGCAGCCGATTATGGCTGTATACATAGCTTGGCTTCGCATTGCCCCGCTCCCCAGAAAACTGCCCCGAATAGTAAAACTCCGCATAGCCGGAAAACGTAAAATTTGATTTTGAAGAGCTATCCACCTGTGCAGCTGCTTCTTCTTGAAGGCCTGCTCCCAATAAAAAGAGCCCCAACCAATTAGCATATCCTATTTTCATCCTGAAATTTATTTATTAACCAACTTATCCAAGGCGCTATTAAGGAGCAAAACATTTACCTTTTCAGGGCCTAAAAAGCCCCATAAAGCAGATTGCGTCTGTGCATCAACAAGCTGTTGCACCCGCTCCATAGCAAGCCCACGAGCTTGTGCAATCCGCGCTACCTGAACCCGAGCTGCCGAAACCGAAATATCGGGATCCAAGCCACTCGCACTTGCTGTAACGAGCTCAACTGGAATATCCTTACGGGCAACACTAGGGTTGTCTTGCATAAACTTTTCAATGCGTTGGGCAACCTCCTCCAAATAGGCTGGGTTTGAAGGCCCTTTATTACTTCCCCCAGAACCCGCCGCATTATAAGCGACCGCTGATGGCCTTGACCAGAAATACTGCGGCTCGGAAAATGCCTGTCCAATATGCAGGTATTGCGTGCCGCCATTATGCGTAATAATCTTGCCCTTACCGCCATTTGGCGCGAGTTGAGCAAGCCCCCAGACAAACATGGGATACATAACCCCAAAGAAGAACAGGGTAACAAGAGTGAGCTTAATAGCTGAAAAAAAATGAGTTTTCATGAGCGAATATTTTTAAAGAAAAGCACAGGAGCACATTATGAAGCATGATTTTCACAAGGTCTGCCCCTGGCTATTTCCACTTTCAAGAATTCAATTAGCATCCGAAGAATGCTTTATTTACAAGAAATTAGACAATAACATATCGATTAACTTAATCCCAATAAAGGGCACAACAAGCCCTCCCAAGCCGTAGATTAACAAGTTTCTACGTAGCAGCGCAGAAGCCCCAATAGGCTTATAAGGCACCCCCTTAAGCGCTAAAGGAATCAGCATAGGAATCAAAACGGCATTAAAGATAACCGCCGCAAGGATGGCACTTTCTGGAGAATGCAAGTGCATCACATTCAAGCCTTGCAAAGCTGGAATAGCCGTTATAAACAGGGCTGGGATAATGGCAAAATACTTCGCCAAATCATTTGCTATACTAAAGGTAGTCAAAGTACCACGCGTCATCAAAAGCTGCTTACCAATCTCTACAATCTCAATTAGCTTGGTCGGATCATTATCTAAATCCACCATATTACCAGCTTCCTTAGCCGCCTGGGTACCGCTATTCATCGCAACCCCTACGTCAGCCTGCGCTAAAGCTGGCGCATCATTAGTGCCATCTCCCATCATAGCGACCAGACGACCTGCGGCCTGCTCTTTGCGGATATACTCCATCTTATCCGCTGGCTTTGCCTCCGCAATATAATCGTCCACGCCAGCCTGTTTAGCGATAAAACCTGCTGTTAAAGGGTTATCCCCTGTTACCATCACTGTCTTAATCCCCATCTTGCGCAAGCGATCAAAACGTTCAGCTATTCCAGGTTTAATAATATCCTGCAATTCGACCACCCCAAGGACCTGCTCATTTTGGGACAGCACTAAGGGCGTACCGCCATTCTCAGCAATGCTAACCACAACGGCTTCAACTTCTTGAGGGAATGGATTGCCGGCCTTTACAACCATATTTTTAATCGCATCAGTAGCCCCTTTGCGCACCCGAATATCTCCAAAGTCTACCCCTGAACATCTGGTTTCCGCCGTAAAGTTGATATACACAGGGTTGCTCAGGCTATACTGACTAGGGTCCGCAGCGGCCAATTCTAAAATAGACTTACCTTCAGGAGTTTCATCACTTAGGGAACTGATCACAGCAGCCTTAACGAATGCCTCTTGCGTGACCCCAGGGGCAGGATAAAATCTAGTCGCCTTTCGATTTCCGATCGTAATCGTGCCGGTCTTATCCAAAAGCAATACATCTATATCACCTGCAGTTTCAACGGCACGTCCACTTTTGGTAATCACATTTGCCTGTAAGGCTCTATCCATGCCCGCAATGCCTATTGCCGAGAGCAATCCCCCTATGGTGGTTGGAATTAGACAGACAAAGAGGGATACAAAGGCGGCAATAGTGATGGGCGAGTTTGCATAGCGCGCAAAGGGATATAAGGTCACCGTCACAATAATAAAGACCAAGGTAAAGCCCGCCAACAGGATCGTCAAGGCAATCTCGTTTGGGGTTTTCTGACGACTTGCGCCCTCTACCAATTGAATCATCTTGTCTAAGAAACTCTCTCCTGGCTCCGTAGTCACGCGCACCACAATACGGTCAGAAAGCACCTTGGTCCCGCCCGTAACCGAGGACTTATCGCCCCCTGCTTCTCGAATTACCGGTGCTGACTCGCCTGTAATTGCGCTCTCATCTATTGTAGCCAAGCCCTCGATAATCTCCCCATCCGCAGGGATAAGATCTCCGCTGGAACAGACAAAGACATCTCCTTTTTTCAATTGTGCGGAGGAAACCAAATTCCCGTTTTGAAGTCTAGCAGGGGTCTCTTCACGCGTCTTCCGCAGGCTATCCGCCTGCGCCTTGCCCCTAGCCTCGGCAATGCCTTCTGCAAAATTCGCAAACAATAAGGTTAAAAAAAGCAGGCTAAATATGCTGAGATTATAACCTAAGCTTCCTTGATCTGTTGTTCCAAAGGCGATGCAAACACAGACCACTAACATAATAAGTGTTCCTATAGCCACTGTAAACATGACAGGGTTACGGTATAATAGTTTTGGATTCAGCTTCACAAAGGATTGCAGCAAGGCTTCCCGCATCAACTCTTTTTGAAACAATGATTGATTCTTTTTCATTTTTATTGGTATTAATAAGAATAGCTAAACAGGGTCAATTAAATAGACAAATATTCCGCAATTGGGCCTAAGGTCAGCGCTGGGAAGAAGGCTAGAGCAGCTATTAAAATAATAATTGCAAAAGTCACAAAGCCAAAGGTTGGGGTGTCCGTTGCCAGCGTTCCTGCACTTTCAGGGATGTATTTCTTCTCCGCCAAAAGTCCCGCAATAGCTACCGGCCCAATAATTGGCAAGAAACGAGATAAGATTAATACAATGCCCGTGCTGATATTCCACCATGGCGTATTGTCCGCCAAGCCTTCAAAGCCACTTCCATTGTTTGCCGAAGCCGAAGTATACTCATACAGCATCTCCGAGAAGCCATGAAAGCTAGGGTTATTAAGTGTAGCCGCTCCTTGTGCAGGAAATGCAGCAGCCAAGGCTGTACCTGTCAAGATTAAAAACGGATGCAGCAGGGCAATCATCATCGCAATCTTCATCTCCTGCGCCTCCAGCTTTTTACCTAAAAACTCAGGTGTACGACCTACCATCAATCCACTGACAAAGACAGCCAGAATTAAGAAGATAAAGAAGTTCATAATCCCTGCACCTACCCCACCATAAAAGCAATTGATCATCATAGCCAAGAGCTCATTCATCCCAGACAAGGGCATACTACTGTCATGCATGCTGTTAACAGAGCCCGTTGAGATTACTGTAGTCACAATACTCCAGAAGCCTGAAGCCGCAGCTCCAATACGGGTTTCCTTGCCCTCCATGGCCCCTGCTGACATATCAATTCCCATTGCCTCAATTGCTGGGTTGCCCTTGAGCTCCATATAGACATTTGGGATGGCTAGGCAGAGAAAACCTACCGTCATAACTCCAAATATCATCCAGGACAGCCTCCGTCTTCCCGTATAGTAACCTAGTGCAAAGATCATGGCTAGGGGAATAATAAACTGGGCTATCATCAAGGTCATATTTGTGATATAGCTTGGGTTTTCAAAGGGATGCGAAGTGTTTGCACCAAAAAACCCACCTCCATTTGTACCCACATGCTTAATAGGTACAAAGGCCGCCACTGGCCCGCGCGATACCGACACCGTGTCGCCCTGTAGGTTGACAATGGTATCCTTGCCTTCAAAGGTCATCGGCACCCCTTGGCTTAGCAAAATACAGGCTACTACAAGAGAAACCGGCAGTAAAATCCGTGTACAGGACTTTACAAAGTAATTGTAAAAATTCCCCAGATTACTAGTCTGCTTAGCTTTGAAAGCATTAAACAAAATCACGGCCGCAGCCATTCCCGTACCCGCAGACACAAACTGTAAAAACATTAAATAGCATTGACCTAAATAGCTTATCCCTGTTTCGCCCGAATAATGCTGTAGATTACAGTTTACGACAAAGGATATCACCGTATTAAATGCTAAATCTGCGGACATACCTGGATTTAAGTCAGGGTTAAAGGGCAGCTGCCCTTGCATCATAAGTAAAAACATGCCGACTAAAAACCAGACTAAGTTGATTGTTAACAAAGCCTGCAACTGCTCCTTCCAACCCATCTCCCGCTGTGCATCAATCCCACTAAGCCTAAAAAACAGGAGTTCTATAGGGCTCACAATACGATCCAACCAGGTATGCTCGCCTGCATAAACCTTTGCAATATATTTTCCAACTGGTAGCGCAAATGCAATCGAAAGGATAAACATCGCCACAACAGCTATTATTTCTGTGTACATATTCTATTTTTTTATGCGCTAGCAATAAGCCTCTAAAAGGTTATTGCCCAACGACTCAAATTAAACCTGTCTAACTAAAATTTCTCTGGCTTAAGCAGTACATAAACCATATAAATAAACAGCAGTACTGCTATTCCTAATAATGCGATCATAACTTTATATTTTATCAAAAAAATCAATTGCCTTAAACAAGAGGACAAAGCAAAGCAGTCCTAAAATCAATAGGGTAAGTGTAAGTAGCATAGCGATCTGATTAATACTCCAAAGATTGACGCTTATAAACCATTAGTAGGCTCTGCGGGATACGCTGATAGACCTTTGCCCACTGCTGCTGTCCACAAGCTTTCTGCATACTGTGAAAGGAGCGCACATAGATGTTTTCAACCATATTTTTTAAGCTGGCATCTCCCCGCTCATAGAGCCAGCCTACAAATAGCATATTCCATTTGGCGCGGGTCCACTTTCTATGTTTTAGCAAATCCTTGGTGAATGTCACCATAATCTGCACCAGCCCCCCAATATTTTCCTTAACGGTCAATCGGTTGACCTCTTCTTTTAGCTCCGGCATTTCTGCAGAAATAAGTCCGGCAAGCTCACTTTTGGCAATAGTCTTCATATTCTAATTTTAAGATGAAATCTTGTAATCCTTTCTCCGCTTATGCCAAAAGCTGTTCCCCAATGCCCAGCAGCTCCATAAAAAGCTGTATAACTAGCGGTTAGCTGTTTTAAGAAAAATAAAGGCATAAAAAAAGCCTATCATAATGATAGGCTCCTTTTCAAAATGATAGGCATTTTGATTATATTTTATATTCGTCTATTTTACGATAGAGGGTCGCAATACCAATAGCCAGCAAGCGCGCAGCCTCTGCCTTATTTCCAGCGGTATGTTGAAGCAGCTTTTGAATATGTTGCTTCTCCATCCTAGCCATAGAAAAGGGGAATAAATCCGCTGCATCATCCGTAGGCGTAGCTAGTGTCAAAAGCTCATAGGGTAAACTATCCAAGTCCAAGACATTGCCATCGGCAATAATCATACTGCGCTCAATCACATTTTTCAGCTCTCGAATATTGCCCTTCCAGGGATGTTCCGAGAGCGCATGTAAATAAGCTGAACTCAGTTGCATCTCCTTCTTGCCTAGACGCAGTGCGTACTGCTGCACAAAGAAGCTAGCCAATTCGGAAATATCAGCCTTTCTCGCCCGCAAAGGAGGCAGTTGAATCGCAAACACCGACAACCTATAGAATAAGTCACTGCGGAAATGCCCTTGCGCAATCTCCTCATCAAAATTCCGATTTGTGGCAGAAATAATGCGTACATCTACCCGGGTAGGCTTGGTATCCCCCACCTTAATAAACTCTCCATTTTCGAGTACCCGTAGCAGTTTCGCCTGTAGGTCCAATGCCATTTCGCCAATCTCATCCAAGAAAATCGTGCCCTTATGGGCTTCCTCCAACAGGCCTTTCTTATCCTTTAAAGCCCCCGTAAAGGAACCAGCCTTATGCCCAAAAAGTTCAGACTCTAACAGCTCCCGACCGAAGGCCGCACAATTTAAGGCCACAAAAGCGCTATTGCAGCGTAGGCTTTCCTGATGTATGGCCTGCGCAAACACCTCCTTGCCTGTCCCAGTTTCCCCAAGTAACATAACAGCCGTAGCTGTAGGGGCCACCTTACGGCCTAAGGCAATAGCTTGCTGCAAGATAGCCGACTTGCCGACAATCTTGTCAAAGGTATACTTTAAGCCTACCTGGCTTTCTAAATGCTGTAAGCGACGCTTTAATTGAGCCTTGTCTAGCGCCTTATAGATTAAAGGGATAACCTTATTATTGTCATCTCCCTTGGTGATATAATCAAATGCTCCCTGCCGCATAGCCTCTACCCCATCCGATATATTGCCATAGGCGGTCATCAAGATAATCTCTGCCACCTGCTGCCTTTTGCGCATCTCGGGGAGGATATCAATCCCATTGCCATCAGGAAGTTTAACATCCGAAATAATCACATCAAAATCATGTTGTTCCAAAAGCTGCAAAGCCTTTTTCACCGTACCGGCTTCTAAGACTTCAAAAGCCTGATCTTCCAACTTAATAATGCGGGCTAAAAGGCTCCTTAGCTTTTCCTCATCATCAATGATCAATATCTTATTCAGCATCATTTTTATACATATTAGCATTCAAATGTAAAGATAAAACCTACAATCCTTAGAGTACGATAAGCAAAATTCCAGAAACCAATACCAGACACATAATTAAATAGCGGTAATACTGCTCGGGAATCCGCTTCAAGAGCTTGACACCAACCCAAGCCCCCAATAAGATAAAGGGGATAGCCATTAGATTAAGGTAAAAGCCCGCCCAGCTTAAGTTCTGCCAGACAAAGGCTTGTAAAGGCACCTTAGTCAGGTTAAGCAGCATAATAAACCAAGCAGAAGTCGCGGCAAAGGTTATCTTGTCCAATCTTTTAGAAAGCATATACACAGAGAGTGCAGGGCCAGCAGCATTCCCTATCATAGTAGAAAATCCCATAACAAAGCCGAAGAATGGGCCATAATATTTATTTTGCACCAGCCTCAGCCTACGCTCCTCTGTGGTACGCTCCATCCAAAACATAACCAGAATCCCAATTAGGATACAGATGCCCATTAAGACCTTAAAGAGCTTGTCATCAATAAACTTTCCCCATATTAAGCCCACCATTAGCCCGACTAGGGCCATTGGCAGTAATTTTTTCACTTCTACCCAACGAAAACTCTTGCGGTAATAGACCACGGCCATAAGGTCCGCAATGCACAAGAGGATCAGGACAATCCCCGTAGACTGCTTTGCCCCAAAAAGAATCACAAAAAAAGGGACGGTTAAGGTCCCAATATTTTGTATTCCAGTCTTAGAAATACCGATAAGCATCGCACAGGCAAAATACAAAACCCAACCCTCTGGCGAGTTTATAAGCTGAAAAGCCTCTTGCATACTAATAGGATTTAAGAAGCGCTAGAACCTTATCAACTGTAATTTCGGTATAGTCATTTATATAAAAGGAACAGGGAGGCAATTCTGCCTTGCTATGCGAACTCAAAACCCCTACGACCTGCATGCCCGCATTTAAGCCCGCAGTAATTCCTGAAAATGAGTCCTCAAAGACCAAACAATTCGAAGGCGATATACCAAGGTTTTCAGCGGACTTCACATAAACCTCAGGATGAGGCTTGTGCAGGCTGACATCCTCACTTGCCATTAAGGATTCCATCTTTTTACGGATGTCCAGCTGATCAATAATTAAATCTAGATTTGCTCTAGGTGCTGAAGTGGCTACCGCAGTATGTAAGCCAGCTGCCTTTAAGCTATCCAAAAAGGGAATATAAGCTGGGATAGTTTCGATCTCTTCCTTGTAAATCTCACGGAACAAGGCTTCCTTTTCCTCTTCCAGTGCAAGCAGTTCCGCCCCATGTATAGGTCTTTTAAAGAAATGAGTCATAATATGGCTATTGTGCTTGCCATACATATGCTCTTCAAAATCTTTCGCCGTATAGGATACCTGATGTCTATCAAAAAAAGCTTCAAAAGCCTTTGCATGAAATGGATTCGTATGACAGATTACTCCGTCCATGTCAAAAATAACAGCGTATTGATTCATGGCACAAAGGTACAAAACTATCCTGCTACTAGCTGCTCAAGGAGCGCAAGAAAAGCCATTTAAGCGTTAAAATATACTTTTTTAATATGGGCTAGGTCTGCTGGAGTATCCACAGCTAAGGTTTCAAATTCACTCTCAGCAACCTGAATGCGGTAGCCATTCTCTAGCCAGCGGAGTTGCTCTAGGGACTCAGACTTTTCAAATGCCGAGGCAGGCAGCTTTGTTATCTCCTGTAAAACAGCCGTTCTATAGCCATAGATGCCGATATGCTTGTAGTAAGCTTGATGATTTAGCCACTCTTCTCGCGCTACCCCCCTTTGGAAGGGAATAGTCTGCCTAGAGAAGTAAAGGGCTTGCTTATGGGCATTAAACACCACCTTGGGCGAGTTCTCATTAAACAATTCGGCTACCGCTGTGATGCGCTTAACAAGCGTTCCGATCTGCGTATTTGGAT
>JASLCA010000295.1 GCA_030146225.1 Sphingobacterium sp.
TTGGAAAATCCTAGCAAATAAGGGGAAGGCTATTGATGCTGTTGAACAGGGGGTTCGGGTTGCGGAGGCTGACTTAAGTAATCCTACGGTTGGAAAGGGTGGCTATCCGGATCGGGATGGTTATGTTTCATTGGATGCTTGTATTATGGATGAGTTAGGAAACTGTGGCTCTGTGGCTGCTTTGGAACATATCGCTCATCCTATTTCGGTTGCTAGGCTTGTGATGGAGCGGACGCCGCATGTTATGCTTGTGGGGGAAGGGGCGCTTCAATTTGCTTTGGAACAGGGGTTTGAGAAGGAAAATCTCTTAATCCCTTCTTCTGAGAAGGCTTGGAATGAGTGGTTAAAGGAGAAGAAGTATGCCCCCGTAATGAATATTGAGAATAAATCTTTTAATACGGATCGTCTTCCGGGGAATCAATACAATCATGATACTATTGGTATGCTTGCCTTGGATGCTGAGGGCAATCTATCAGCAGCTTGTACAACAAGTGGCATGGCCTTTAAGATGCGTGGTCGCGTAGGGGATAGCCCGATTATTGGCGCTGGTCTTTATGTGGACAATGAGGTTGGGGGAGCGACTTCCACTGGGGTTGGAGAAGAGGTTATTCGGACGGTGGGTAGTTTCTTAGTGGTTGAATTAATGCGTCAGGGCTATTCCCCTGAGGATGCCTGCAAGGAAGCGGTGGCGCGTATTATTAAGAAGAAGCCAGAGACGGCTAAGGATATTCAGGTGGGCTTCCTGGCTTTAAATAAGAAAGGTGAATATGGTTCCTACGCTTTGCAAAGTGGCTTTAGTTATGCGGTGTGTACGGCCGATAATCAGGATTTAATTGTAAAGGGGAAACATATCTTTAGCTAGATTTTAGCTTATTTATTTTACACTGTTTTGTTTAATTACAAAGCTTAAGTGTTTATTTTTGCTTACTAATTCTGATTTTTATTTAGACAACAATTTATATGAAAGCTACATTTGGCGGAGGCTGCTTCTGGTGTACAGAAGTTATATTTTTACATACGGATGGGGTCAACAGTGTATTGCCTGGTTATATGGGTGGAAAGACTGAAAACCCAACTTATGAAGAGGTTTGTACTGGGGAAAGTGAGCATGTGGAGGTGGTACAATTGGATTTTGATCCAGAGAAGGTTTCTTTTGATCAGCTGTTAGCTATCTTTTTCAAGACGCATAATCCTACGACGTTAAACAGGCAGGGGGGAGATGTTGGTACTCAATATCGCTCAGCTGTTTTCTTCCACAATGAAGAACAAAAGGTGCAAGCCGAACAGTTTATTCAGGCCTTGGAAGAAGAAGCTGTTTTTGCAGATCCGATTGTGACGGCTGTAGAGGAGGCTGTTACCTTCTGGGCAGCGGAGGATTATCATCATAATTATTTTCAGAATAATCCAGGCAATCCTTTCTGTGCCGCTGTTATTGCGCCTAAATTACAAAAGTTCTTATTGCAGTATAAGCAGTAAGTTAGCTTTTTATCCTTATAAAAAAAGCGGCTTTAGAGCCGCTTTTTTATATTGTGTACTAGAATAAGGAAGTCTGTCCTCCTTGATCATCTAGATTGACATCATCTGGATTCGTTATCTCAAAGCTTACATCATCCTTTTTTGGCGTTTCTGCCTGCTCCGCATCGCCTTCTGCTTCTGCTTGGGGCTCGGCTTCAGCAGCTTGCTCTTCGACTTGTTTAAGCGCGAGATCTTTCTCTTCGCTTAATAAGACTACGTCTTTAACAGGGTGGAAAGAAAGTCTATTGCCTTGCGCCTTGATTCCTTTTACATCGATAATCTCGTTTAAGGTTTGCTCGATGGTCTCTGGTGTCTGGGACTTACCCTTTAAAAGGTTTATCCGTACCAAAGGTTCATCGGCATTGGTCAATATCATTAAAGCAGAGCCTGGGCTATCATTGATTAAGGATATTCGCTTGCCTATAGGTTGATCATCAAATGTGAATCGCTTCACATAGAGCGTACCGGTCTTACCGTCTTTGTGGATAGCTGCGTATACTTGCGTCGGCACATACTTCTCCATCCGTAACAACTTCTCATCAAAGTGGTTATTCAGGTCAAAGGAACAGAATTCAAAGGATCCATCGGGATAGACTAGCAATATCTTGTCCTCTGCATTGAATTCACCTAGGTAAAGTCCGCGCTCATCTGCATTTAATCGTTTCAATACATCATCAAACCAGATCTTGCGACCCGATAGGGTGGACATCCCCGCGCTTTTAAAGGCGACTTTCTTCAATGGGAATTTAGATACAATATTACCTTGAGAAGCTCTTCCCTTGATTGCGATCTCGGCAAAGTCTAAGTCAAAGGTTACTTTACGTAATTTTGGGTGAGGCTTCAACTGTATATTTACAACTTCTGCTTCGCCATTAGGGTTTACGGTAAAGTATAGTATTTTGGAGCCTTTTCCGCCCTTACTAATGTCATATTCCTTGTCACGGGTCATAGAGGTCACGGAGAAGCGCTTTACATAGCTTATTCCGGTAGGGCCATCCTTATAGATTGCATTGTATACGGTACGGTCGTCCGACTTCTTAAATACGGCTACATGTATAATATCTTTTCCAACAAAGACTTTGTCCTGAATCTTGGATACCACATACTTGCCATCGGAACGGAATACTATAATATCGTCGATATCGGAACATTCGGAGACAAACTCATCTTTACGCATGCCTGTACCGATAAAGCCTTCTTCACGATTGACATAGAGCTTGGCATTTGCCAAGGCCACCTGGGTAGCTTCTACCTTGTCAAAGATCCTAATCTCCGTCTTACGCTCTCTGCCTTTGGCATATTTTGTACGTAGGTACTCGAACCAATCTATGGTAAAGGCGGTTAAGTTTTTAAGGTTCCGGTTTACGACTTTAATGTCATCGTCTAAGGCCTTCATCTGCTCATCGGCTTTCTTTACATCAAAGCGGGTAATGCTACTCATAGGCTTGTCGATCAAGCGCTTGTAGTCTTCTGCTTGAATAGGCCGGTAGAATTGCGGGAAGAAAGGTTCAAATAGCGTGTTTAAGACTTTAACTACGGTATCAAAATCACCTGCATTCTCGTAGTCTGTATGCTTGTACATGCCTTCTTGAATAAAGATTTTCAATAGGGAACTAAAGAAAATTTTCTCTTGAAGCTCATGCAGTTTTATTTCCAATTCTCGCTTAAGCAAGGCCTTTGTCTGATTGGTGTTTTCGATCAGGATGTCATTGACAGACATAAACTGCGGGCTGCTGTCCACAATTACACAGGTATTGGGCGAAATAGAGGTCTCACAGGCTGTAAAAGCAAATAATGCATCAATGGTTACATCTGGAGAAATACCAGGTGCAAGGTGTACAATAATCTCTACATTGCCTGCGGTATTGTCCTCAATCTTCTTAATCTTAATCTTGCCCTTGTCGTTGGCCGCAACTACACTGTCAATTAGACTTCCGGTAGTGGTTCCAAAGGGAATCTCGGTGATGGCTAGGGTTTTCTTATCCCTTTCCTCAATCTTTGCACGCACGCGAATCTTTCCACCCCGACGTCCCTCATTGTAATTGCTTACATCGGCAAAGCCGCCAGTAGGGAAGTCTGGGAAGATATTTGGTCTTTCACCTTTTAAGACTGCTATAGAGGCTTCGAGTAGTTCTATAAAGTTATGCGGCATAATCTTGGTCGCAAGACCTACAGCAATACCTTCGGCACCTTGAGTTAGCAATAATGGGAATTTTACAGGTAGGGTAACAGGTTCTTTATTCCGACCATCGTAGCTTAACTGCCAAATGGTGGTGTCGGGATTAAAGACTACATCTAGGGCGAACTTGGAAAGACGCCCCTCGATGTATCGAGCTGCCGCTGCGGAATCTCCGGTGATCGGATCGCCCCAGTTACCTTGACAGTCTATCAACAAGTCTTTTTGCCCAATTTGAACCATGGCATCCCCAATAGAGGCATCCCCGTGTGGGTGATACTTCATGGTATTCCCGATGACATTGGCAGCCTTGTTGTAACGTCCATCGTCCATTTCCTTTAGCGAATGCAGGATACGGCGCTGAACGGGTTTAAATCCATCATTGATATGCGGAACCGCACGATCCAATATTACATAGGAGGCATAATCTAAAAACCAGTTTTCATATAACCCTGATAAGGGAATCGTCGTACTATTTAATTCCTGCTCGGCAGCATTCAAATTGTCGTTAGATTCCTCTGGAAAGTTTGTTTCTTCACTCATTTACCCAAAAAGCTTCGTGTATGTTAATGCGTTTGTACTGAAAGTAGGTAAAAATAATAAATTAAAGCGATTTTTTCAGCGAAATCAACTTTGAAAAATAAACTCTTG
>JASLCA010000351.1 GCA_030146225.1 Sphingobacterium sp.
TCCCTTATCGCCTACGGCATCTCCAAGCAGAAAGCCCCGCCCTCAATCTAAAAAAGCAAGGCATGAACAAGCACACCGCAGCCTATCCTAGCCTTCAAAAAAAACAATGCTAAAATGCGCTGAATCAAACACTTGGAATTAAAAAAATCATTATTTTAGTTATCGCAATTATTTCACCTCAACTTCAATGACATGATAAACTTTAAAAACGAACTCTTAAAGCATATCCCTATACATAAGCTTTTCTTCCAACGCTCTTATTCACAGTATGGAGAAGATATGCTTTTAAGGGGATTTTGTAATGCTCAGAAAGCCTATAAAGGCTACTACGTGGACGTGGGGGCACATCATCCTTATATATTTTCAAATAGCATGCATTTCTATCAAAAGGGATGGCGAGGCATAAATATCGAGCCTTACCCCGCAGCCCATAAGCTCTTTAAAATCTTTAGGCGGAAAGATATAAACCTCAACATGGGCATTAGTGCGCAAGAACAGGAGCTTACGTACTATTGCTTTAAGGATGCCTCTTTAAATACTTTTTCCAAGGATTCTGCTGAAGAACTTGACATGCAAGCCAATAATCATTACATCACAAAAGCTATTCCCATCAAAACACTCCCGCTCAGGGTGCTCTTTGACAGGTATTTACCGCCTGGACAAGAAATTGATTTTCTGAGCATAAACACGGCTAGTTCTGCACTTCAAACCCTGCAATCCAACGATTGGAAGTTGTATCAGCCTGCACATGTCTTAATCGCAGACAAGCCTGCATATGAAGAGATAAAGCATGCGTCAAGTTATCAATTCTTAATTGACAAAAGCTATAGACTCAGCGCTCAGACACGAAGAATGTTACTTTTCAGCAGGAAGAAAAATGTTAAAAACGTTTTCTCAAGCTCTGCACTAAAGAGATAAACAATAAAGATTTTAGCAGCACCAGCCCATGCGCGCGAGTTTTAGGGAATAGCAATATCGCAAATGCAGATACAAAGTAGGAACAGACCGTGCTAATTGCCGCCCCCGTAAGGCCAATTCTAGGAATTAAATAGGTATTGAGGCTAATGTTTGTGATTGCTCCTAAAATCGTACGATACAGGCTTATCTTGGTATACCCCTCGGCCAAAAGGTATTGAGAACTCGCGGTGCCTAAGAATACAAATATACAGCCCCAGGCATTTATCTGTAATACACGAGCACCTTCCATAAACTCTGGATGCTTTGCATAAAAGAGCTGATAAAGAGTCGGGGCAATAAGGGTTATGCCCAAGGCAATAGTCACCGCAATAACCATCATTAAATCATAAAGGTTGGACATCCGCTTTTGATACACCTCAGGTTGATTATGCTGATAGTTAATAATTGCAGGAAAAAGAGCCGTGCAAAGTGCAACAGGTATAAAGTAGGTGCTTTCGGTATACTGTATCGTTGTGCTATAAACCCCGAGGGCCTCCTTTCCTAAATAGGCATCGACCATCAATTGTCCGATACGCATATAGATACTGATAAATATAGCAGAAAAGGCTAATGGCCAGCCCAGGGTGAGAATACTTCTGGCAATTGCCTTGTCGTATTTCCAGGCAAAGATGCTATTACCTTCTTTTCGATAAAGATAAACATAACCAATGTTTAGCAAAAGCACATCCACCACAAGCATTATAATAAACATGTCTACACTAGCCTTTGCCAAGACCAAACCCAGCTTTAATAATGCCGAGAAGATATTGGCTCCTACCTGTGCCAGCATAATCATCTTGCCCTGCGTTTGGGATTGAAAATAACTGTCAATAATTTGTATAGACTGTATAATACAGATTAGCGAAACAATCCCGATATGATGAAAGGAAGCTGCTGGTGGATTATCGGTATACTGAGCCAGTAGATAATACACCCCTAGTACCACAGGGATAGCAATCATTCCGCCCCACAAGCGTATCCTAAAGGCTGAGCCTAAAAGCTCATTCTTAAGTTCCGGCTTCTTCAGCAATTGACGCGTTACAATGGTATCCGTACCCAATGTACATAAGCCAATAAAGAGACTCAAAAAGGTTAAGGGATAATTTAAGGTACCATTTAGACCAGCCCCTAGGTAGTTGGGTAGCAAAAGGGCGGTAACAAGCATCTTAATAAATAATGAACCAACACGGGCTAGCATTAACCAACCCGTGTTTTTAAAATATTTATTAAATGCTGCTGGCGAAAAACCAGGCAATGTAGGTATCTTCATATAGTTACACAACCGTAGGTCGCGCCGAAACAGTATAGTCCTAAAACTACAGTATGGTTAAAGACTTTGCAAATGCTTTCAACTTTTCGTTATTCGGATTCAGGTCCGTTACCAAGTAGGATACATCACGTAAGGGTGCTACACGCATCTTTTGATTTGAATTTAACTTCTCAGCAATACTTAAGATCACAACCTTCTGAGAAGCCTTAATCATAGCGCGTTTTATTTGTACAACTTCCCAATCCGAATCAGTTATACCTTCGTCAACCGAAAGACTGTTTGTACCTAGAAGACAGAGGTCCACACGAATTTCTGAAAGCTCATTGATCACCTGCGCACCAGTAACAATATTGGTGTTTCTAGAGAGTTTACCTCCAACTAGAATAACGTCGATATTGTCCTTTTCTGCCAGCTCCAAAGCCACCAATGGGCTAATGGTAAAGAAGGTACATTGCACATCATTGGGGATCAATCGAGCGAGCTCAATCATGGTTGTTCCACCTCCCACCAAAACGGTCATTCCATTTTGAATAAGAGATATTGCTTTTTTAGCAATTTCTTTCTTGGACTCCTTAGCATAGACATTTCCTTCCTGAAATGGAAACTGAAATGACTTTGATAAGGCGCCTCCGTATACTTTAAGCACCTGCCCATTTTCTGCTAATTCATTTAAATCTCTTCGTATAGTATCCTCCGAAACATTTAGTTGTACACTAAGATCCGAAGACAATACTTTATTATGCAGATTAATCTGATGAATGATATAGGCTTGTCTCTCTTCCTTTAACATGGTAAATTAATTAGGTTATAATTTATGCATTAGCAGCTGAATCATCATCTGCTGGTTTAATCTTTGTTATGCCAGCCTTAAATCTAGGCTTAAAGCCCGCTGGCTTGCTGGCTGTAGCTGTACTACTTTCAACTAATTCATCCACAAGGTCTGAGGTCTGTTTTAGCGCAGGAGTAGCAACCTTCTCTTTAGAAACTACTTCCGGCACTAGCAAATACAGCTTACGAAGTTTATTAAACCAGAATTTTTTAGAATGATCGAAACTTTTCGGCCCCATTTCAGCATAATGATGCACAAATTCATTGTAGAGAGACTGATCGCCGCTTTTCAGCTGCATCAGGTCAATTCTTTTTTTCTCAAAAAACTCCTCGAACGTTACCATTTTACTAGAAAAAACTCATAGAATTTGATTAACAGCCTACCGAATAGCTAAAAATCTTTTAGGAATACCACGCAAAGGAGCTGGCTTGTATGAGAAAACATCCTTCAAGTATTCATAAAAAAGCTTTTCAATTTGCTAAAAACACTCGGATAAACTCCATAAGAAACCAGTCCGCTTTTTCAATCGGTTCCTTAAAAGACTAAATGTAGTAAATATTAATAAAAAAGAGGGCTAAAAACCCTCTTTTTTATTAATATAGCAAAATCTTATTATTCCATATTATGATATACAGCCTGTACATCATCATCTTCTTCAATCTTATCAATAAGTTTCAAGACATCCGCTGCCTCTTCCTCTGTCAAAGAAGTGTGAGACAAAGCAATACGCTCTAACTTAGCTGAAGTAACTTCAATATTTTTCTCTTCAAGTAAACTCTGCATATTTCCAAAATCCTCAAATGAGGTTTGAACAACTACGACATCATTTCCTTCTTCATCTGACTCTAAGTATAGCTCCTCTAATCCGCCATCAATCAATTCCAATTCCAGCTCTTCAACATCCACATTTTCCCCAGCTGCAAAACGAAAAATAGATTTGCGTTGAAAGATAAAGTCCAAAGAACCTGTCTTGCCCAAAGATCCACCTAGTTTAGCAAAATAGCTTCTGATATTCGCTACAGTCCTATTGGTGTTGTCAGTAGCCGTTTCGATAAGAACCGGCACACCATGTGGCCCATAACCTTCATAAACGTACTCTTCATAACCTTTAGCATCCTTCTCAGAGGCACGCTTAATTGCTGCCTCAACACGATCCTTAGGCATATTTACTGCCTTCGCATTCTGTATAGCAGTACGTAAACGTGCATTATTCTCCGGATGTGGTCCACCCTCTTTTACGGCAATGGCAATCTCTTTTCCAAGGCGCGTAAACTGTATGGCCATCTTAGCCCAACGTTTAAATTTTCTTTCTTTACGGAATTCAAAAGCTCTTCCCATTTTTATAAGTTTGTTTTGAGATTTTCTATCATATCTTTTGTCATGGCCGCTAAATCAAAGGTTGGCTTCCAGCCCCAATCTTTACGAGCATATGCATCATCGATGCTTGCTGGCCAAGAATCGGCTATCGCCTGACGCGGGTCATTTTCTACATAAGACATCTCAAAATTAGGAAGAATTTTTTTAATTTCTTCAGCAATCATCTCAGGTGTAAAGGAAATACCTGCTAAATTATAACTTGAACGTATGCTTAGGCTTTCCGCAGGAGCATCCATTAAGTCTATAGTCCCACGAACCGCATCGTCCATATACAACATCGGAAGCTCTGTGTTAGCGGACAAGAAACTCGCATATTTCCCCTGCTTTAAGGCTTCGAAAAAGATATGTACCGCATAGTCAGTAGTCCCGCCTCCAGGAGCAGTCTTCCAAGATATAATCCCAGGATAACGTATGCTACGAATATCCAAGCCATATTTCTGGTGATAATACTCACACAAACGTTCTCCAGCTAGCTTACTAATCCCGTAAATACTATTCGGATCCATCACACAGTATTGCGCTGTATTTTGCTTAGGTGAATGTGGCCCAAAAACGGCAATAGAACTCGGCCAAAAGATCTTCTTTATGCCCAATTCGATCGCTAAATCCAATACGTTCAGCAAGCCATTCATATTCAGATCCCAAGCTTTCTGCGGATATTGCTCTCCAGTAGCCGATAGCATCGCAGCCAAAAGGTACACTTGAGTTGGTTTATATTTTACTAATAAAGCCTTTACAGCTTCTTTATCTAAGACATTAATCGTTTCAAAAACCTCTCCATCTTTAGGTGAAGCAGGAGGTCTAATATCGGACGTAATGACATTCTCTGGGCCAAATTTTTGGCGGAGTGCAACTGCCAACTCGGATCCGATTTGACCATTTGCACCAATCATAATAATTCGCTCTCTCATTGCCACAAAGATAGTTCATTTTTAAATCATCTGTCAATAGTTAGGCTGCTGTTTTACTAAAACAAAACTCTCTTTAAACGATTGAAAATGACCCGTAGAAGTATACAATTCTGCAAAGCAGAGGTAGAAGCCTGCTGGGCAGACTCGTCCAAGCTGATCCCGACCATCCCAACGTACTTCCCCTTGGCTACCTGCACTCTGGTTGCGAATCAATCGGTTGACTACGCTTCCTCTTTCATCATAAATAGTAATACTTAGCATGGGATTATCTATAACTAAGCTATAGCCAATAACCAAGAAATCCTCGAAACCATCTCCATCAGGAGAGAGCGATTTGCTGTGTAAAAAAACTTTATTTTGACCCGTATTTTTTTCCACATAACTCGAATTTTCATAGCCTGGAGTCGCTCCTCCTGCCAAAATAGCTGCAGAACTAAAGCTACCCGCAGCATTTGTCTCCACATTATACCCCCTTCTTTCCAAAGAGATCCCCTTCACAGTATGCAAAAATGGCTGATGCATGCTGCTCGAATACCGTAAGCTATCCAGCATAATC
>JASLCA010000301.1 GCA_030146225.1 Sphingobacterium sp.
GCCATCCACATTATGTGGAATCGATTACCAAACAACTAAATCAGATTGGGTTTTATTCCAATTCAATTGAGATCCCCATTCAAAAGCATCTAGCAAATTTGTTGGGCGAGGTTTCTGGCAAATTGGACTATTCCCTGTTTCTCTGTAATTCAGGGGCTGAAGCAAATGAAAATGCCATGAAATTGGCTTCATTCTACAACAAGCGAAAGAAGGTTGTTGCATTTACTAAGGCTTTCCACGGTCGGACCTCCTTGGCCGTAGCCGCAACCGACAATCCAGCTATTGTAGCACCAGTCAACGAAACGGAAAACGTAGTCTTTCTACCCTTTAATGATGAAGCGGCTTTAAGTCAGTACTTCAAGGAGCATGGCGATAGCATATCATCCGTAATTATTGAAGGCATACAAGGCGTAGGCGGTATCCGGGAAGCGAGTAAGTCTTTCTTAGCCCTGATTAGAAGTCTTTGTGATCAGTATAATGCCGTGTATATAGCAGATGCCGTACAGTGTGGCTATGGACGTACAGGCGACTTCTATTCGCATGACTATGCAGCTGTAAATGCAGACATCTATACCATGGCAAAGGGAATGGGCAATGGATTTCCAATAGGAGCCATCTCCATTGCGCCAAAGTTTGAAGCCAGTTATGGCTTGTTAGGAACCACCTTTGGGGGAAACCACCTGGCATGTGCAGCAGCTATTTCAGTCTTGGATATAATAAAACAAGATAATCTATTAAGTAATGCTAAAAGTATTGGTGATTACCTAATAAATGAATTAAGAAAATTTGATAAAGTATTAGAAGTTCGGGGTCGAGGCTTGATGATTGGGGTGGAACTTCCTGTTGAATTGGCCCATGTCAAAAAGGATCTATTACAGATTAATAAAATATTTACGGGCGAGGCAAAGCCAAATGTGATTCGTGTGCTTCCAGCCCTGAATATTAGCAAAGCGGTTGCAGATCGCTTTCTAACAGCACTAGACGAGCGCCTTAAAGCCTAGTTTAGCACGTAGTAGCTTAGGTAAGGAGCGCTAAGCTTGTCCGTTTTTATATAAATTTGATTTTTAGAACATGAATAAGTTTTTTTCTGTAGCTGATGTTGATAACTTAGCGGAAATTGTTGAGGAAGCCTTAAGCTTAAAAGCTAATCCCTATGCCGATGAGCAACTGGGAAAACATAGAACCCTGGGATTGGTATTTCTAAACCCAAGTCTGCGTACCCGTATGAGTACCCAGAAAGCCGCCATGAATCTTGGCATGAACGTGATGGTGCTCAATATGGACAAAGACGGTTGGGCATTAGAGACGCAAGATGGGGTGGTGATGAATAGCACTACTGTAGAGCATATTCGCGAAGCTGCCGCTGTGATGGGGGAGTACTGCGACATCCTGGGCTTACGCTCCTTTCCGGGTTTAAAAGATCGGGATTTAGATTATAGTGAAGACCTGTTTAACAAGTTTGTTAAGTACTGCGCTGTACCCGTAGTCTCCTTGGAGAGTGCGACACGTCATCCATTGCAAAGTTTAACGGATCTTATCACCATTACCGAGCATAAGCAGGTGGCCAAGCCAAAGGTTGTATTAGCATGGGCTCCACATATTAAAGCCTTGCCACAAGCCGTACCCAATTCATTCGCCGAGTGGATGTGTAAGGCCCAAGAAGAAGGTCTTGTGGATTTCACCATAGCACATCCAGTAGGCTATGAATTGCAAGAAGGATTTACCAAAGGCGCGCATATTGTAAATGACTTAGATGAAGCCATTGCCGATGCGGACTTTGTATATGTTAAAAACTGGTCATCTTATAAAGATTATGGCAAGGTATATCCCGTAATCCAAAATTGGATGCTGGACAATGAAAAGTTAAAAATGACAGCCGATGCTAAGGTGATGCATTGTCTGCCTGTGCGTAGGGATTTGGAGCTTGCTGCTGAAGTCTTAGACGGTCCTAGCTCCTTGGTTATACAAGAAGCCAGTAATCGTGTCTGGGCCGCGCAAGTGGTGTTAAAAAGAATGTTGAAGAAATTTAAATAAAATACCTATTGATGGGAAGTGTGTTGAATATTATTAAAATCGGGGGGAACGTCATCGATGATGAGGTACAATTACAGGTTTTTTTAGAGAAGTTTGCGGCCTTACAAGGTAAAAAGATACTCGTACATGGAGGTGGCAAGATCGCTACGCGGATTGCCGCTAAGATGGGGGTAGAAGCCAAGCTAGTAGATGGACGACGGATTACAGATGCAGCCATGTTAGAAGTCGTAACAATGGTCTATGCTGGCCTTACCAACAAACAAATCGTAGCTTCCTTACAGAAGTTTGACTGTGATGCATTGGGGCTTAGTGGAGCAGATGGAAATGTAATTAAATCCGTGAAGCGTCCAGTTAAGGATATTGATTATGGACATGTAGGCGATATCTTTAAGGCCGCTAAGTGATCCTGTATCACTCCAGCACCAAACTCCTCAGCATGGTCATTTTTATCCTTGTCCGCCAAGCCCATAAAACAAAAATACTCGGGCAACGCGATAATAATGGCTCCTTGATCTACTGCTTGTTTAATCAAAAGGCTGACTTCATGTAAGTTTTGTGCTTTATCTGCAGACGAAACCATCTGTATCGCAGCAACTCTTTTTGGATTTTGTATGGACGATTTCATCACTATTCCTCTGTAAATAGGTTTGCAAAAAAAAGAAACCTTTTATATATTTTCATGTTGGCAAAAATAGAGTTAAAATAAAGCTACTGACGGCAAAAAAGCCGCTTATAAAATAGTTCAATAATGAAATAGTAAACACAGGAAAATATAATGCCTCAAGAAGCCTTTCTAACTGAAAAGCAGGAAATCGAAAAACAGATCCAAAAGCTAGAGCGTAAAATGCGTACATTGCATACTCGCCAGCGTCGTCCTGTTATCACTTCCATCGTGCGCTCAATGATGGAATACGAAATCACACCCGAGGAAATTGCTCAAGCATTTGACCGTCGTGAGAACCGTGCAACTGCAGCGAGCACAGCCCCGGCCCGCTACAAAAACCCTGAAACCGGTGACACATGGACAGGTCGTGGTCGTCCTCCACGTTGGATCGTAGAGGCCGAAAGCAAAGGTAAAAGCCGCGATACATTCTTAATCAAAGAATAATCGTTACGGCCTCAGGCCCCTACCACGGGCCATCCAATAAAGCGCAACACCATTATGGGTTGCGCTTTATTTTTATATGCTGCGTTTTACCATTATCCCCAGGAAAGTTAGCAAATGCCGCTTTAGATAAATAAGGTATTATTTCAATTAGATTATCGTTATCACTTTCAGATATAGCGGTCACATTATATATTTCCCTATTACCGCTATTTAAATCTCTTATAACCACCTGTAAGGTATTTTTATATATATCGACGGGTACTGAAATTAATTGAGGGCTATAAAAAACACCACCCCCATAATTTGATCCAAAAC
>JASLCA010000370.1 GCA_030146225.1 Sphingobacterium sp.
TACCATATTAATTATTACGGTCGTATAGCCTATTCAAATAAATTTTATCAAGACAATCTTACGCAGATGCATCTGCGTAATCAGATGCCTGTTATTCGTCTTTCTGAAATGTACTATATCGCCGCAGAGGCAACTCAGGACCCTGTTGTATCCGTAGCCTTTTTGAATAAAGTACGCGAACATAGGGGCTTACCTGACTATGGTGGGGATTGGGGCACAACAAGTAAGCACGAGGAGATTCTAAAAGAATATACCAAGGAGTTTTACGCCGAAGGGCAGCATTACTTTTTCTATAAACGATTAGGCATCTATGTATCTGCCAATCCATATAAAACCTTAAAAAAGGAAGCGTTTCGCTTTCCATACCCTGCCGATGAACTAGAATTTGGAAACCATAATTAGAACCATTATGAAAAAATATTTAAATACAAAATGCGGGTTGTTTTTACTGCTGCTAATCACAGCGTCTTGCAAACAAGAGCTTATGCTGTTTGATGATGAGGCAGGCGTGTATATTCACAAATCAATATTAGGGGCTAATCGAGATAGTATCACCTTTAACTTTATAGAGAAAAAGGCTGACTTGGATAAAGATACCATCTATATTCCGATTAAAACTGTAGGTAAGCTGGTTAATTATGACCGAGTAATTCCGGTAGAAATATTCTATAGTGAATCAACTGCTGAGGAAGGTAAGCATTATGAGCTGGTTCCCGCTGTAATTAAGGCCAATCAAGATAAAGGTGCGATTCCGGTGGTTATCCTTAAAACGAATTCTATGGCCAGCAATATTTTCACCTTAAGGCTTAATACAAAGCCAAGCTCTGAGTTCCCGCTAGCCATTGTTCGCACCAAGAATAACAATGAGTTTACAGGCGAGAATTGGCGAGTTTTTGATGGTGACTACTTAATTCGAATGACCGATCAAATTGTGAAGCCTGACACTTGGGATTCTCCTGGAAGTTGGTTTTTACGTTTTTTTGGGGCTTATAGTAATGTGAAATACAAGTTTATTATGGACGTAACAGGACGTACAGTATGGCCTCCTGGTGCACGGTATGGAGATGGAATGACACTTGACTTAATGTCCACCTATTATGGCATGGTGATTAAGGCACTATATGATTATGAACAAGTACATGGAAGTATGGTTGATGAGAATAATAATAGAATCACCTTTCCTGAATTTTAAAGTGAAGTTAAGTAGTGATTACATTAAAATTGATCCCTTTTTCTTGCTATGTAGGCATATAGCAAGGAAAAGGGGCATGACATTTAAAAAAATATTTACCGATGAATACGAGAATAAAAAATATACTGTATTTAACCTGCTTTGCGGCTTTGCTACTTGTGGCGAGCTGTGCAAAGGATAAAGGCAATTATGACTTAAGCAGCATCAATGAGATTACTATAGATAATCTTATTACGGAGGATAGACTTGAGGTTTATTTTGGAGAGACCTTGGCTTTTACTCCTGTTATTACCCAAGAGAACGTCACTGATGGCAAGTATGAATACCGATGGTATATGATTAGTAGGCTCAGTAGCACGACTTATGAATTGTCAAATGAGCGAAATCTAACTTATAATATGTTACTTCCTGTAGGAGAATATAGTCTGATCTATGTTGTACGGGATGTAAACACGGGCATAAGCACATCCCTGGTAACGCCTATTGTAGTGATGTCCGAATTTGGCAATGGACTGGTTATCTTAGAAGAGGGAACTCAGGGAGGAGATATTTCCCAAATCTTATTAAATGGTACGGTTCACCGTAATTTGTACAGCAAGGCCAATAATGGAGCCTACATTCCTGCGCCAGTAGGGAGTTTAAAAGGCTTCTATTTTACCAAGGCGCAGCTCGGTCAAAAGTCAATTTATTTCTTTTTGACAAAACAAGGGCAAAATTCCTATGAGCTGGATTCTGAAACTTATAGCAAGGGGCCAGATATTACTAGCTTTTTAACCTTCAATTATCCTGCACCTTTAGAAATTCAGGCTATAGCTATGGATGGCAGCAATGATGCGAATTACATAATTGCAGATGGACAGGCTATTTATGCCTATGCAAATACCTCAGTTCCGCGCTGGATAGGCTACCTAACCGGAGATTATTACCTAGCTCCCTTTATAATTAGTGGAACGAACGAAGAAAATTACTCTATCCCGAATAGAGCCTTTTTTATAGGCTATGACCAAAAGCATGGGCGGTTTATATGGTATAGGGGCTTTAATGTGGGAGCAATAAGCAGCTATACCACGGCGCCTGAGGAAGGCAGTGAATTTGATCCGAACCAGGTCAATAAAAATTGTGTGTATGCGGGCTATTCCAATCGTCTTGCTTATAGCAATTGGCTAATGAAAGACGAGACAGGAATGCATCTTTATCAAATGTATCCAGTAGGCTCACAAAAAGCAGGCGCAGGCTATAAAAAAATCCCTTATTCAGCGGAAATGGCTAATGCTCATATTTTTCAAGGCTCTACCAAGCTGCCACATATTTATTTTGCCTATAAAAATCAGATCTTTTTGTACGATTATGAATCGAACTTAGTACGCGAGGAATATAGCTTTCCTGTAGGGGAAGAAGTAACAGCCTTGCAGTTTTCAGTCATCAACAAACCTAGTTATGATAAAAGACATCAAGTTATCGTGACTAAGGATGAATTGTATGTGGCGACCTATACAGGAACTGAGGGTAAAGTTTATGAGTTTAAGGTGCCCCCTACTGGTATTTTAAGTACACCAGTAAATAGCTTTGCTGGGTTTGGCAAAGTAAAGGATGTTTATTATAAGACGGGACAATAAAAGGTCTGTTATAGAAGGTTTTTGGACTTTATTGGGCAGCGGAGCCCAGCAAGAAAATCTATATTTCGACTACTAAATTAGTGAAGAAAACATGAGAATTATTCTATTATATATATGCCTTCTACCCAGCTTGGCAATGGGACAGGTGGAGAAGAAAAAAGCCTTTCAGATAACAGGAGTCGTAAATGATGTGCAAGAAGCAGTCGACGGTATTATCTATTTGAGCTTTCAGCAAGATACCACCCGAATACTAGATAGTGCGCGCATAGTAGACGGGCGATATACTTTTAAAGGAACACTGCAATATCCTGTTTTGGCAAGCTTGAAATTTAAGGTAGCTAGCAGTGTTGATGCGGAATATGAAGGTCGGCGAATGCTTAAAGATTATGAGCGGTTTTTTTATATAGATGCTGGGGATATTCATCTAGCCTCATCCTCTAGTCTACGGTTGAGTAGTGTAAGTGGTTCAGCCTCAGAAGCAGATAAGGTTGCTGTAGATAGTCTGAGTAAACCTTATTACAATACCTTTAATGATTTATACAAGAAGGAAGGTCAACCCGCTTATCAGGCAAAAGATGCTGCTGCCATTCAAAGGTATGAGCTTAAGCGGGAAAAGATTTTCTTTGGAATAGATGCCTTAAACAAGTCTTTTATTATTGAAAATCCCAGCTCTGGCCTTGCCTTTGATCTCCTGCGCGAGTACTGTCGGATAAAGCTGGATCCCGTAGAGATTGAGCCTATGTTTACGGCACTATCAGCTGCGGTGCGCAATAGCAAAGATGGAAAACTATTTGCAAAGCGAATAGCCAATGCCAAGAAGACTGCGGTAGGAACTATGGCCCCAGAAGTACGTTTAAAAGATAAGGATGGGGCCGATGTATTGCTCTCCTCTTTAAAAGGAAAATATGTATTGGTGGATTTTTGGGGGAGTTGGTGTCAGCCCTGCCGCGCCTCACATCCACATCTTAAAACATTGTACGATGCGCATAAGAACAAGGGATTTGAGATTTATGGAATCTCGACTGAACGTGGAAGCTTGGATGCGCAACGTAGCAAATGGATCAAGGCAATGGAAGAGGACGGAATGGATTGGGTAAATGTATTACTAGATGAAGATGACGGAAAGGACTACTTAACAGACTTTAGTATTGAAGCATTCCCTACAAAAATACTAATAGACCGATCGGGAATGGTGATAGCAAAATTTGTTGGTGGAAGCCAAACAAATATTGAACTGCTAGATCAGAAGATCGCATCTATTTTTAATTAACGATGATGGAAAAAGGCCTGATCTAGATCAGGCCTTTCCTTTATTTACATTTCTCGTTCAATATCTTTATCTCCACCTCCACAGACATTCCCAAGAG